>CAMCHB010000164.1 GCA_945874585.1 uncultured Clostridium sp.
CTTCTCTCCTTCAACTATCTTCATATAAACGGCATCTAAATAGCCCATTAACGTTGTTATCGGCGTTCGTATATCATGCGATAAGCTAGTCATCAAATGCTGATTTGCGTTTGAAGTAATCGCAAATGCTTCGATTTTATTTTCATATTCATAAAATATTTCATTTAACAAGTTCTTCATATTAGCAAATCCATCATTCGGCTTTATAAGAAATTTTTGTCTGCTTCCTTCTTCCTTTATTTCTTGTAAAATCTCCATTATTTGATTGATTTCTCTCTTCATCTTCAAAATATAATTCAGTAAAAAAGCAACCATTAGACTTAATAAAAATACCAAAATCCAAATCATAACTATACCTCTTTATTAAAACGATAGCCAATCCCTTTTACCGTTTGAATATACATCGGAGATGAAGTGTCTTTTTCAATCTTTTTTCTGATCCTACTGATTACAGACATGATATTATTATCGTCATATACATACTCTTCACCCCAAACCTTTTCATAAATTTGTTTTTTTGTCAAAATTTTTCCCTGATTTTGAGCACAATATAATAAAATATCAAATTCTTTTCCACATAGTTCAATTTTCTTACCATCAATTTCCACGCTTCTACCACTTACATCAATCGTCATATTTGTGTATTCCAATCGTGATTGGTCTTCTATATTCCCCAAATAAGTATAACGGCGTATCAACGAATACACCCTAGCCGTAAATTCTTCAATTTTGAACGGCTTTGTCAAATAATCATCTGCCCCTTGCCTCAATCCCCGTACTTTTGATGCGCTATCATCCTTAGCTGTCAACATCAATATTGGAACATTACTCTTCATTCGTATTCTCTCCAACACCTCAAATCCACTAATACCAGGCATCATAACATCCAATACTACCAATTGATATTCAGATCTCTCTAATGCAACTAATCCATCAGTTCCATTATATCTAACGTCTGATACAATTTTTTCTTTTCTTATACTTTCGCACAATAAATCACACAAATCTCGATCATCATCAATAATAAGAATTTTACGATTCATATACATTACTCCTTTTTGGATATTGTTTCTTCTAATAATTATACACATCTTGCCATATATAAAAAAGATGAAAAATGTACCCTAAATGTTAACCATATTTAATTAGCATTCAGAATACATTTTCCCTATCTTTAAAGTTCTATAGATAACACGCACGGCAGCCTTTTGTCTAAATCTCTTAATAGTGAATATCCCATTCCTGATATTCCCGTCATAAAGCCCGGTATTTTATATCCATATAAATATTTTCTTCCACAATCATATGAATCTTTACAAATTTCTTTTGCAATTTCATTTCGCACTTTTTGATATTTATTTCTTATGGTATCATCTCCAAAAATCTTTGCGTATTCTAAGAATATTTCTGTATTTCCCAAATTCCCATGGCAAAGGCAGTCATTTGTGCTAAGTCCTATTTGAGTAGAAGAACTTAAAGCAGCCGATATATTATCTTCTATTTCTTCTTTGTATATAGAAGGAATATCATTATAAATCTTGCTTCTTCCTAAAAGAATACCCGCTGAGCCATGACACCATGCGCTCATAAAACAACCGTATTTTTCTAGTTCTTCCGTTGTTCTTTCTCTACGATCAACCCAGTTCTTTACTTCGGCGCTATATAGCATTTTTTCAAAATTAAGGCCCATTAAAATAGAATCCAAAATTTCTTTATCAGCAGTAACTTTCCACAATTCAGTTAAAGCATATATTATACCTGCCGCTCCATGAGAAAAACCCGATAATGCTTTCTTACTCCCGGCTCCAATCCAGCCACCTATGTCCTGTCCCATTTTTATTTGATTTTTTATTAATATCTTGCCTGCTTTATATGCTACATCAAGATATTTATTTACATGAGTTATGTTGTATAATTTCAGCATTACCAAAATTGCTCCCGCATTGCCATATATAATATCGTACTCAGAATCTTTTAAAACTATCTCTTCCATAATAGTCGCATGCTTTTCAGCATATTCCAAATACTTGTCTTTCTTTGTAAAGCAATAAAGCAACATATATGTATATATGATTCCAGATTCTCCACTAAATACACCACTAGTTTCATTCGATAAATCTGATGATTCCACTATTTCATCGGTATATTCAAATAGGTTATTCTCAAGTGCCTGACAAATTTCAGAATATTTTTCATCTCCTGACAAACATTGTAACGCATTAAAAAATATAGTAATCCCGGCAATTCCATCGTATAAATAATTTCCAAGTGGTTGAATGTTCCACGATGTATTTCCTCGCTGCCCTATGGAGGAGATTCCTAACCAATTAACATCTTTTTTCTTTTCCCCCCATACCGCCGATTCCAATAGAACATTGGCGATTTTTCTCACTGCTCGCCATAAATCTTCTCTTTCCACAATTTCAGATTTATTTGTTATCGGAAACGCTCTCATAGAAACATCTTTTTCACATTCATCAAGGTCTGTTAAGGCGATTTTTATAAATCTTTTTTGTTCTTCTAATTCTTTCAAATCCATATCTTTGATTTTTTCTTCGAGATGTTTCATACTGGTCTCTTCAAAATAATCCTTGATTTTTTTATCGCCGCTTCCATACAGATAGGCTTTTGAAGTGTCTAAATAAAAATATGGAATGTCCATACGAAGTATATCATCTATTTCTATCTTTACAATATCTCCATCTCCTTGAACATATAGATAGTCTTTATACATATTTGCTAAAAACAAATTTCTATCTTTACCATTCTGCATAAAATACGGATGTAATGATGTATGTAGGATCATACTATATCTCTGAGTATCTTGGATCAGATGTCTAACTTTGAGATTTCTAAAAATTTTAATATAATCTAGCATATATACTTTATTATCCAATACCATTTTATATGCGTCTTCAAATCCTTCACATATATATTCCAAAAAATTTTGCGGCTCGATAAAACGTTTACCTAATCTTGCAAGATTATTATTGGTCTGCGTTACTGGATGACTATATAC
>CAMCHB010000165.1 GCA_945874585.1 uncultured Clostridium sp.
TGGTATTGTCATCGCATTGGTAGCCATTATGCAAATTGTAAATATTGTTTGGGTACCACAAATAAAAGAAACAAGTAAAACAGTAATTCAAGGTGTATTAAATTTCAGTTACCATGAAAATAGAGGAGGAGCATTTGGAGTAGGACAAGGAGATACCATTGGATTTGTTGTCATAAATTTGATCGTGATTGGTATTATTATTCGTTTTTTAATGCTACAAAGAGATAAAATGGATCGAAAAACTTTGATTTCACTTTTATGCATTATGAGTGGTGGCATTAGTAATTTGGTGGATCGTTTATGGCATGGTTATGTAATTGATTATTTTGATATAAATGCACTAATTCCTTTCCCCATTTTTAATCTAGCAGATATTGGGATAACGATTGGATGGATCGTACTAATTGTATCTTTGATCCATTATTGGTGGAAAGAAGTAAGACCATTAAAAAAACAGAAATAGGACATGGGTTAACCATGTCTTATCTTGTAGAATAGGAAAGTTATATTTTTCTATTCTATCATAAAAGCAAGAAGGGAAGAAAATGGAACAATATAAAATTACAGAAAAAGATCAAAATCAGAGATTGGATAAAGTGCTAGCTGGTCAGTATGAGGATTTGTCCAGAGTAGCAGTTCAAAAAATGATAGAAGAAGGAAATCTTCTCGTAAATGGTTTGCCGGCAAAATCTTCTTACAAAGTGAAAAAAGACGATACGATTACATTTGAACAACCAAAGCCAAAGAATATTGACTTAGAGGCAGAAGATATTCCGTTGGATATCATTTATGAGGATGATGACTTGATTGTTGTCAATAAAGCGAAGGGAATGGTTGTACATCCAGGATGTGGGCAAGAAAATCACACTTTAGTGAATGCGCTAATGGCAAGATGCAAAGAGAGTTTGTCTGGTATAGGTGGTGAGATAAGACCAGGTATCGTACATCGTCTAGATAAAGATACATCTGGAATTATTTTGGTGGCAAAAAATGATTTTACGCACATTCATTTAGCTGAGCAGATAAAAAATAGACAAACAAAAAAATATTATATTGCTTTGGTAAGAGGCAATATACCGGAAAATTATGCTACCATTCGTATGCCAATTGGAAGAAGTACGAAAGATAGAAAAAAGATGGCAGTTAGCGAAAAGGGCAAGGAAGCTATTACCCATTTTTGGGTTTTGAAGAGATATCCAGGCTATACATTATTAAAAATAAAGATTGATACAGGAAGAACCCATCAAATTCGTGTACATATGGCGGAAATTGGATATCCAATTGTAGGAGATGAAGTATATTCCAACGGAAAAAATCCATTTGGTGTCAGAGGGCAAATGTTACATGCTCAAAGAATTGAATTTGAACATCCTAGAACCAAAAAGAAAATGGCATTGGAAGCGAAATTGCCTGCCTATTTCCAAGAAGTATTGGAGCAATTAGAAGAGGAAGAAGGGGAAAGTAGATAGAATGGAAGAAGAAAGATTACAAAAATATTTAGCAGAATGTGGTGTAGCATCCAGAAGGAAAGCAGAAGAATACATTGTAGCTGGCAGAGTTAAGGTAAATGATAGAGTAGTTGATACATTAGGAAACAAAATTGATCCTGAAAAAGATAAGGTTATGGTAGATGATAAATTGGTGACAAGACAGGAAAAGAAGGTCTATATTTTATTAAATAAACCAATTGGATATGTGACAACAGTTCATGACCAATTTCAACGTGATACCGTAATGGATTTGGTTTCTGTAAAGGAGAGAGTAGTTCCAGTTGGCCGATTGGATATGTATACTTCAGGAGCGCTTATTTTATCCAATGATGGTGAGTTTGTGTATCAGGTTACACATCCGAAACATGAAGTCAATAAGACATATAATGTGACAATTCGTGGCGATATTTCACAAGAAGAAATAGATCAGCTACGAAATGGGGTAGAAATAGATGGCTATTTAACCAAAAAAGCGCAAGTAAGAATATTAAAAAAAGAAGAAGAAAAAAACTTGACGAGAATTGAAATTACGATTCATGAAGGAAGAAATCGACAGATACGAAAAATGATGAAAAGCATCGGAAAAAGTGTTGTAGCGCTTCACCGTAGTAAAATTGGAAACATTCAAGTAAATCACATGAAATTGGGACAATGGCGCTATTTGACAGAACAGGAAATCAATAGCTTACGATAAAAATTGGACAAACAAAGGCAAATATGGTAGAATATACATAGATTTATGAAAAGGTAAATTTAATTAAAGAATACCTATTAAGGAGGAATGTAAAATGGTAAATGATTCAGAAATAAAAACATCGATTTCACCATTTGCAATACGAGAAGGAGAAGTAAAAAATTTTGACGGAAAAGATGGATACGTATCCATGAATCAGATTATTTACAAAATTAACATGGGACATATAAACGAAGTCCATTTTAAAATTATGGAATTAGTCAATGAATTTGAGTTCATTACATCAAGACAATTATTTCAAATGTTAGAGCACTTAAAAGTGGATATAAAATCTCAAGATAAATTAAATAATAAATTGGAACAATTAGTGAAAAGCAAAATTTTAACTAGATATTATTTTGCATCTGAAGAAGGAAAATGTATTTATCGTATTTACTGCTTAGAAAAAATGGGCAAGTATTTGTTGAATTCAAAAGAAATTGAATGCAAATGGCAACAAACCGATAACACAAAACCAGTTGCTTTAATCAAAAAAAGATTGGCAGGAAACCAAGCTATCATCGCTTATATGAATAAAGTAGAAACTTTTGATTCTTATTGTGTGAAACCAGTTATCAAAGCAAAACAAGCTGGTAAGTCATTTAAACCTTATGGTGGAAGTGTAAAATTGAGCAAAAATGGAAAATCCATCGAATTTTTATTTGAAGTTATTAGACGTGAAGAAGATTGGACTAAACGATTAGAAGAAAGAATGAGATTATACAAAGATTTTTACGAGAATTTTGTACCAGGTGATTGCCATTATGAAAG
>CAMCHB010000166.1 GCA_945874585.1 uncultured Clostridium sp.
ACCGCTAAAATAATCCACTGCCCAATTATTTTTTTACATCACGGCCGTATTCTTATGGATAACAACAAATTTAACATTAACAAAGATGTTGCCAATTTATTGATCAGTGCATCAATTGTTTCAGAACGGCTTCGAGTCCATCATGTAACAGACTTAGTCGCTTTTGGAACCATGGCCATGGTTCCAAATACTATTTTTCATAGGTATTTGCTAAAAGAAGGCATGCAAAATGATGAAATCATTAATGCCGCTATTCTTTTATTTGAAAAATACCTAGAAAAAGTGGTAGAAAAAGATGAAAAATTCGTGGAACTAAAGTTTACAACTTCAGATGGAAATATTGAAAAAATCACAATTAGTGATGCTCTTTACAAAACCATTTATATGGCAGAAACCATTGCCAAAAATAATTACAATAGGTCCACTGTAACAAATGAATTTTTGCTGGAGGCTTTTGGTGAATGCATGACAGACATCTATTTAGATTTTCTAAGCATGTGCTTAGGGGATGATGCTCCTTTACCAGAAACGTCTCTTGATAAGATTGAAAAGCAAGAACCGCCATTTGTTATTCCATCTGACTTAGCTGGATTTTTAAGTCTCATGAATGAATCTTTTTTACCATCTGAAAAGGATTGCCGTATTTTGGGAAGAAAAGAAGAAACAGAACAGTTGATTCGAATTCTTGCCAAATCAACCAAGAAAAATGCTATCTTAGTTGGCCCTCCTGGCGTTGGTAAAACAGCAATTGTAGAAAAGTTCGTTTGGAGCATTGTAACAGGAAATTGCCATCCCAAATTTAGAAAGGCAAAGGTACTGGCTTTAGACGTAACATCTATCATTGCAGGAACCATGTATCGAGGTACAGCAGAAGCAAGATTTCAGAAACTGATTCAGTTTTTGCAAGAAAATCCTGGTTGTATTTTGTTCATTGATGAAATTCACACCATTTTGGGTGCTGGTGCATGCAAAGAAGGGGAGTTGGATTTAGCCAATTCGATGAAGCCAATTCTGGCAAGAGGTGAAACTCAAGTTATTGGTGCGACCACAGTTGAAGAGTATGAAAAATATTTTTCGAAAGATGGAGCATTGAAGAGAAGGTTTGAAAAAATCTTTGTGAGAGAACCTCATACCAGTGAACTTTATGAAATGATTAAAAATCAAATTCATCGATTGGAAGAATTCCATCAAACTAAGATTTCAAAGCGAATTATTGACTTTGCTATTTTGAATGCATCTTGTTTTAATTTTGAAACCAAGAACCCAGACCGTACTTTGGATCTAATTGACAGAGCTATGGCCGGAGCCGAATTAAAAGGTAAGAAATCGGTACAAAAAAGTGATATTCTCGAAAATTTTGCGATTCGAAAAAAACAATTCGATTGCATGCCAATCGAGATGAAAACTGCAACTGCTTATCATGAAGCTGGACATTATATCGTACAGCGTTTTTCACCAGAATTACAATTCATGAATACGCTAGCTATTTCTATTATGCCAGCTGAGGATTATCTAGGAGTTAATGTATATGAAAATGATGAACAGGTGATACCTTCTACCAACAAGGAAGCCTATGTAGAAAGAATTGCTAATTTGTTAGGCGGAAGAAGAGCAGAAAAAATGTATACCAACAATTTGTCATCTGGTGCATCTTCAGATTTAACAAAAGCTACTAGAATTGCCAAAGATATGGTCACATTGTATGGATTGGTCGAAGATTTTACGGAAAACAGAGTGTATCTTCGGGATAGTCAAAATCCTATGTATACGGATGATTTGATCAATCGTATCAACATCGAAATTGATAAGATTTTGGATAAAGCCATGCGGTATGCTGATCAACTCTTGCTGAACCACAAAGAAGAGCTTGAAATGTTGGTAACTGAATTGTTAAGAAAAGGTATGTTGTCTCAAATAGAAATTGAGGAAATTTTCGAAGAACGAAAAAAACATGCCGAAAAACCTGCTGTTGTTCATGCGAATTTAGTTAAAATTAAATAACTAATGGAGATAATATCTCAGAAGAAGCACTACATAATGTAGTGCTTCTTTTGAGATCATCCGCAAACCAACCAAAAGATTCTATTACAGGAGCACCATGGGGATCAACCAAAGGAATGAAAAAGTCGTCCAGTGGGATGAGTAGATAAAGTACCTATTACTTACAGAATCATTGATTTTAAGGAAAAATCATGATAAGATAGATGTACAAAATTGTTTTTGTATCTGCTGAGGAGGTGGTTACTATGATTATAGAATTACCGAAAAAGTTTTACAAAAAAGAGGGACGGGACAAATATGTGGTTGTGAAAAATGGTCTTTTAGAAATACATGGTCTTTGGAATTTTGAAAAACTCATGATTGAAATAACTTATTTCATGAAAGGGAAGGATCGGTGCTTTTATTGCCAAAGAAAAGTAGAACCAGGGAAAATAACCATTGATCATTTATTTCCAGTAGCTTTTGGAGGAATGTCAATTACCAACAATTTAGAACCTACCTGTTTGCATTGCAATAGTACCAAATCAGATATGAATTTCTATGAATATCAAATCTGGAGAACCTTATGTAATATTCAAGAAAAAAAGAAATTTTATCATAAAATGATTGCGAAGAAGGCAAAAAAGAAATATGAAAAATCGCTAATGATAGGGTACAATTTGCCGAAAAAATGGGTGGAATATCGGTATTTGAATCAAATTGTTCAATTGGTTACTATCCATAATTTTAACACAGATAAATTCCAAAAAATGTTAAGTTTTGCAGAGTACTATCATAAATTACCACGTACGTTGGTTATATCCAAAAACAATGCTTTGCTCGAAGGAGCAACAGCATATGAGGTAGCTATGATACTTAACTTAAAAATCGTTCCGGTCACAGTTCTGGAAAATGTCATCGTTTTCTTTGAAAACTAATTACCTAAAAAGAGAGTATTAACAATTGTTAACACTCTCTTTTTAGGTAGCAATCAAGATACTTT
>CAMCHB010000167.1 GCA_945874585.1 uncultured Clostridium sp.
TTACACAATTGATAAAGCGCTTTTAGATATTCTTTAGGATAAATTCTCATGCCAGCAGCACCTTGCAATAAAGGCTCTACAATCAAGGCACACAATTTATCGTGATATTTTTCAAAAACAGCTTTAGCTTTTTCAATGCTAGTTTCAATTGATTCATCAGCTCTTAAGAACAGATCTGGTGCTTCAATATGGATATTCTCCATCATCATAGGTTTATACATTAAATTGTATAAATCCATTGAACCTACAGATAAAGCACCAATAGTTTCACCATGATAGCCATCAGATAAACAAGCAAATAAAGTTCTTTGTGTTTGACCTATTTGATGTTGATACTGAAAAGCAATTTTCAATGCCATCTCAATAGCAGAAGATCCGTTATCTGCAAAATTAAAATGCTCTATTCCTTTAGGTACAATAGTTAGTAATTCTTTGACTAAATCTATAGCATAAGGATGAGTAAAATTTGCAAAGATTACGTGCTCTAAAGTTTTAGCTTGCTTTGCAATAGCCTCTGAAATCTCCTCATTGCAATGACCTAAAAGGTTACACCACCATGAGCTTATGATATCTAAGATTTCTTTACCATCAGCAGTATATAAATAAGGACCTTTTCCCCTCACAACTGGAATTGCAGGAAAATCCTCATAATCTTTCATTTGGCAAGCAGGATGCCAAATATGTTCTCTGTCAAACTCTTGTAATTCTTTTACACTAGCACTCATCAAAATACTCTTCCATTTGGTGGTTATCTAATAACTGTAATTTTGTTTGATTATTCAAAAGGACTGCAATAACTTTTGTTTTTGAAAGATCCTCTACCATGCGTAAGTTGTCTTGATGCATAGGATTATTACTATCAAAGCGGTTTAATATAACGCCTTTAATTTTAAAATTAAGTTGTCTTAAGTAGCTTAGGGTAAGCACTGTATGATTGATTGTCCCGAGCCCAGCATCAGCTACTACCACACAAGGAAGATTTAAAGCCTTTAGAATATCTGTATACATAAGCTTTATATTATCTTCATAGACTACAGGACAAATAATGCCACCAGCCCCTTCACTTAAGACGTAGTCATAACTTTCCTTTAACTTGTTAAAGTCTTCTTTAATTTTATTTAAACAGGCAAAACGACCTTCTCCTCGAGCTGCTAAATGAGGAGATAGTGGCTTTTCATATAAATAAGATAGTAATGATGAGGTTTCTTGTTTGAGATTGGCACTGTGCTTTACAAAGCCAGCATCAGAGCTTTCTATGCTAGAAGCTCCACTTACAGCAGCTTTATAATAAGCTAAGTTTAAGTTTTTTGAGGTAAGTTCTCTTGCAATTGCTGCACTAACATAGGTCTTACCAATATCAGTGCCTGTTCCTGTTACAAATAATCCGCGCATAATTCTTCCAAAATTTAATTTTGGAAAATTGTATCACAAGATAATAAAATTTAGTTTTGTAGTAACTGTAAAATGATATTTTTGCTTTGCGCCGCTTGCTTCATCATCATGGCACAGACTTGTTGTTGGATGTTTAGTTTTGCTAAATTAGCAGCTTCTTCAGCATAATCAGTATCTTCAATTCTTGAACGGGCATCAGATAAATTCTCTGCCATTACATCATTTAATCTAATTGCAGATTCAAATCTGTTTTGAACACCACCTAAAGTACCTTGATAAGCAGTAACTGCGTTAATAAATTGATCGATATTAGCTAACACATCTTGAGCATTTTGAGCTGTAGACAGGCTAAATCTAAATTCACCATCAGCTGTAGTTTCAAAAAAGCTACTAGCTTCTGCATTTAAATATGTAGCAAGTCCTGATACCGTAAAGCCAGAGGAGAAACAAGGGATCTCAATGGTGTCATTAGCTTGTCCAGAGCACTAAATTAACACACCTTTAGAGCCACCACTTAATAAAGGGATGCCAGCATAATTTGTTTTTTTAGCAATTCTTGTGATCTCAAGAGATAGTTGCTCTACCTCTGCGTTGATAGCACTACGTGAGCCATCATCATAGGTACCATTTGCAGCTTGAATTGCTAGCACACGAATGCGCTGTAACATATTTACAGTTTCGTCTAGTGCACCTTCAGCTGCCTGTGCGTAAGATAAACCATCATTAAGATTGCGGTTACCTTGTTTGTAACCATTGATTTGACTAGTTAAGCGGTTAGCAATTTGAAAACCTGCAGGATCATCTTTTGCAGAGTTAATTCTTTTTCCTGAGGCTAATCTTTTGTAAACAGTATTAAGGCTACTAGTTATATTAGACATATACCTAGTACAACTTTGCAATGCCGTATTAGTAAGAAATAAAGCCATACTGTTTCTCTCAAAGATTATAATTTTGTAATTTTTATTATGCTTATATCTTATTTACGACAACATTTTTTAATTCTTTAATCGAAGAACTAAAAAAAACAACTAGCACAACTTGCGTCACATTTAATTTACAATTTATTAACAAATTTAAGTGTATAAAGAAAATTATTCACATTTACAAAAATAAATAGTGATCATGATCACTATCACATTTCACATTTTGGAATATAATAATTTCGTTTTAAAGCTTGTTGCAATACTGTTTATACAGTTTTGGCTTAGCTTTATAATTTTTTCCAAGATTGTTACTGCCTCACCTTTAGTGGTGAGGTTCTTTTTTACTTAAAAGTCTTTATAAGCTTCCCTTCTCCAATTTTTACCTATAGACTCCGACTTTTAAAGCGAGAAAAAATATTCTTTAAATTCCTTATGTGTCACTCCTTTTCATACTTACAAAGCCTAAATTGCTACTAGATTTTGTGATTACTCTCAAAAACTAATCAATAACTTTGCTACGAAATTTCAAAATTTACACAAATCACATATTTTTCAGAAAGATACCCATTTAAGATAGAAACATAACTAACAAAACTAAGGAGTTAATTATGCCTACTAAATGTGGTTTATTTATGCTTCCATAGCTTTTGTACT
>CAMCHB010000168.1 GCA_945874585.1 uncultured Clostridium sp.
TTTTTATTCCTTTTTCAAATAGGATTGCCTCTTTTTCAAAATGAGATTTTATTGTTTCTTGGATTTGAACTCTTCTAAAATCAGATTCTGCAGCCTTGTTTGTCATTTCTCCGACGTTCAGAATCAGACCATTTGAAAATTCAACGCTATCTGTTGTCTTATCAATTCTGGTAACTGTTATACCTTTATATTCTTCAAGTTCTCTAGAATTTTCATATAAATTGTACCCTTCATTAACTTCTCTAGTTACTTTTTTAGTTGAAGAGGAGGTTTTATAGTCAAATTCAAGTGTAGCTGTAGGATTTTTATCAACTGAACAATTGATTGAACTTAAATAGATATATCCAGATACTGCATTATTTCCTGTAATTCCAATACCTTTTACTGATATCTTTTTTACTAGTTTCTTATTGCAAGCATCTATAGCATCCAGTCTATATACCATGTTATAAATGCTGTCTTTTTTGTGAGTTGCAGAATACCTCAATATCATCAATGGATTAAACTTCTTTAATCTTGCTTTTGTATTTGGACCTTCAACTGATTGAGGTTCATCGATAATCATTATAGGGTGAGAATCAGCTAATACTGAAATAGGCTTTCTACTATTAAAAGAATCTAACTCCATATCAATTTTTCTTGCATCGCTTTTTGTAGAATTAAATGCTTGAGAATTGATAATCATTACAGAAATAATGTCATTCAACACATAATGCTTTATGTCATCAAGTTTATTTGAGTTGTAGATAAAGTAGTTTATTGACTTACCATACTGCTCGTAGAAATGATCTTTCATTGAGCTGAACGAGCTGTATACACCTTCTCTAATTGCGACACTAGGAACGACAACAATAAATTTAGACCATCCATATCTTTTATTTAATTCATAAATGGTCTTGATATATGTGTAAGTTTTGCCAACACCAGTTTCCATCTCAATGGTTAGATTGTAATTACTTGCATCACAATGCAGAACATCATCAGATAATTCAATTTGGTTAGCATTTTGTACTTTTCGTATATTAGATAAAATTAGCTTATCGTCTAACTTTATTATTTCGTTGCCATAACCTATATTTGCGTTATTTTGAGATACAGGATCAACATCTGTTACAAAATTTACTGAAGAATATGGCTGACCTATAAAAACATCACAAACCGCATTTGCAGCATCATTTTGAAACGATTGTTGTTTAAATTTTAATTTCATATTCTCACCTAAATAACTCTAACTCTGCTTTGTAGCTCGTTATCATCTGATATGTTTGCGTATGTCTTAAATAGCTCAAATAAATTTATCTTTGATGGACTGTTTTCAAATGATGAATCTTTAAATACAGCCTTTAAAGGATTTCGTTTTGCTATTGCTGTAATTACATCCTCTGTAATGCTTTCAGCAAAACAAGCTATTAAATCAGGTCCCTCTTTTTCATCATCATTGTAGATATAGACTTTTGTATTTCCAATTGTTTCTTCTTTTACTTCTTTATCTAAAGTTAGACCTAAATCTAAAATGCATCCGAAAAGCAAATCTAAATCAGACCTATCTTCTTTTACATTTGATTCTAAAGATAATAAAAGATCTTGAGATAGAGATTCTGGATTGTAGTAGACATCTTTCATGTTTGATGAATCAACTTTAAAAACTCTGAAACCGACATCAACTTTTGATTCAGGATGATCTTTCTTAATTTGTTCTCCTGCTCTACGAATTCTCTCTTTTCCTATTTCGCAGATGTTCTTATATCTAGCTTTAAAAGCTTCTGAGTTCTCAGCGCAACTTTCAGGTAACTGAACCATGATAAATTGACGATTTCCACCATCCTCTGCATTTAATTGCATTACAGCATGCGCAGTGGTTGCTGAACCTGAAAAGAAATCTAATACAATCTCAGATTCTTTAATAGAAAACATAGTCATTGCTAAAACTAAACTATTAAGTAAAGATACAGGTTTTGGGTAACTGAAAATACCATCAAGTTCTAGTTTTTTTAAATCTTCTACACCTTCAGCTGATAAAAATTTAACTAGAGAATAAAATTTTGAAAAATCAACTTTCAAATTTCTCAATTTTCCTACAAGATGCTTTCCATTATCTTTTTCTAAAAGGACGTATTCTCCCTTATTAAGGCCTTGGTTAATTTCATCTAACTTACTTTGCCCTTTATATTTCAAAACGTCCTCATAATAGCAGTTACCATACTGTCCATAATTTTTTCTTAACCAATCTTCTTGGATCCAATATTTTTCTCCGTTTCTTTCTACAATTTTTCCTCTTATATCTTTCGGCTTTCCTAATGGAGTAAATTTGTTAACATTTTTCGCATATACAAATAAATAATCATGTCCTTTAACTACTTGTTTTGCTCTTCCTCCACCCTCAGAACGAATAACAATTAGCTCAGCAACTTTGTTGTTTTCTCCAAAAACCTCGTCTAGTATTTTTTTTATATTTGCTTGCTCATTATCATCAATGGATACTAAAATTGCACCGTTTTCTTTAAGTAAAGATCTTGCCAATAACAATCTTGGGTATAGCATTGTGCACCAGTCAGAATGAAATCTACCGTTTGATTCGGTGTTCTTAAATAATCTGTATCCACCTTCGCCGTATTGTTCAATAGATTCAGAATAATCTCCATATGTTTTCTTAAAATCGTCCTTGTATACGAAATCATTTCCTGTATTATAAGGAGGATCGATATAGATCATCTTTACCTTACCAAGATAGCTCTCCTGAAGTATTTTCAAAACTTCAAGATTATCGCCTTCGATGTATAGATTTTTTGTATTTTGCCAGTCTTTGCCATCCTCTACACATGGTCTTAATGTTTTGGTAATTGGTGCATTAGCTTCAAGAATTGCAGCCTTCTTTCCAGGCCAGGTAAATTCATAATATTGGTTCTTCCGCAATTTTGTTGAAAGCACTGAAAAGAATATAACAATATTCA
>CAMCHB010000169.1 GCA_945874585.1 uncultured Clostridium sp.
TATATACAGGATTTTCTTTTATGTATTTTTTAAATGAGAATTTAATAAATTTAGTCAGAATTTTTGATCAAAATGAACGAAAACAATTTTTACGTCTTGATTTAAATGAAAATCCTGGTGGATTGCCATCTTCAATAATTCAAAAAGTATTAAATAAATTGTCATCTGGAGATATTTCACAATATCCAGAAACAAGTCATTTTTCAAAAATTCTAGCTGAATATTTGAAAACAGATACAGATCATGTTTGTTTAGTAAACGGTTCTGCTGAAGGAATCCGATATATAATTCAAGCCTTTACATCAGAGAAAGGAAAAATTGTTGGAGTAACTCCATCTTATTTCATGTTTCAAGTCTATTCCCAAATGTATGGAAGAGATTTCATTCCTATACCTTATAACCAAGATTTGACCATGGATATAGATAAAATCATATCATCACTTAGTTCTGATACTCAGATGCTAATTCTGTTAAACCCCAATAATCCAGTAGGCAATGTTTATACAGAAGCTGAATTTGAAATACTGTTAAAGGAATGCAAAGAAAAGAAAATAACATTGTTGATAGATGAAGCATATTATTATTTTTATCCAAAATCTTTTATTAATTACGCTCTGACAGAGAGAAGAGTGTTAGTAACAAGAACTTTTTCAAAATTATTTTCCATGGCAGGCTGTAGATTGGGGTATGTAGTTGGACATCCTGATGACATTAAATTTGTCCAAAAGCTATGTACACCACATAACACAAATATTCTTGCATTAAAATTAGCGGAAGAGTTATTAACAAGTCCTGAAACAATAAGAGATTTGGTAGAGAGATATAAAGATGGTCGTGATTATCTTGAAAAAGAATTAAAGAAAAACGGATACTGTTACCACGGAGAGGCTGGAAATTTTATTTTTGTTAAGCCCAAAAATAATAGCTGTTTAATAGTAGAAAAAATGAAAAGTGAAAAAGGTATTCTTATAAAAGACTATAAAAATGTTGGCTCATTGGGAGATTGTTTGAGAGTTACCATTGGAGAAAAAAAATTCATGCAGATATTTATTGAGGCGCTTCTTGATTTAGATCGATAAAAACAGACTGGAGTAAAGATATGATAAAGGTAATTACTTATGGTACATATGATCTTTTGCATAGAGGTCATATACGATTATTAGAAAGAGCAAGAGCTTTAGGTGATTATCTTATAGTAGGTATTACTGCAGATGATTTTGATAAAAACAGAGGAAAAATAAACGTTCAACAATCGTTGATGGAAAGAATTGATGCTGTAAAAGCAACTGGGTTGGCGGATAAGATTATCGTAGAAGAGTACGAAGGTCAAAAAATTGATGATATAAGAAAATATGATGTTGACATTTTTACAGTAGGCTCTGATTGGAAAGGGAAATTTGATTATTTAAATGAATACTGCAAAGTAGTTTATCTTGACAGAACTAAGGGAGTTTCTAGTACATCGTTAAGAACAGAGCAAAAAAAAATAAGGTTAGGTCTTCTTGGAAAAGCAAGTGCTCTAAAAAAAATTATACGGGAAAGCAGTTTTGTAAATGGTATAGAAATAACAGCGGTGATGCCGTTTTCTCAAACGAATTTTGATAATAAATACTATATTGCAGAAAATTATGACGAGCTTTTAGCGAAAGTTGATGCCGTATACATAGTATCGTTACCAAATTTACATTATTTCCACATAAAAAAAGCATTGTTAATGAAAAAACACGTCTTGTGCGAAGCTCCTATATGTTTATCCAGCGAAGAATGTCAAAATTTGCAAGAGTTATCTAGAAAAAATGCTTGTGTTTTAATGGAAGGCATAAAAACAGCTTATTCAACAGCTTACAACAGATTAATACTCTTAGCAAAAGAAGGAAAAATTGGTCATATTTACTCTATTGATGCTACATGCACAAGTCTAAGAGAGATGAATAACGATTTATGGGATAGTATATGTTGCTGGGGACCAACAGCTCTTCTACCAATCTTTAACTTATTTGGAACAAAATACAAATCTAAAACAATAATGTCGCATAAAGAATCAGGTTACGATGTATTTACTAAAATTGACTTTGTTTATGACCATTCTGTTGCTTCGCTAAAAGTAGGAAGTGGAGTAAAGTCTGAAGGTGAGTTAATTATATCTGGAACAAAAGGTTATATATATGTTCCTGCTCCATGGTGGAAGACCGATTATTTTGAAATTCGTTATGAAGATACTTGTAAAAATGAACGTTATTTTTACCAACTAGAAGGTGAAGGAATTCGTTATGAAGTGCTTTCATTTGTAAATGCAATATCAAAAGGGAAAAAGTTATCTTACATAGATCTAAATACAACATTATCGATCTGCAAAGTTGTTGAAGACTTTTACAATAACGTTGATGTTGTATGTATTTAGAATAAAAAACTATATGAAAGTATGGTAGAAATGCTAATTTATAAGAGGCTTCGAGCACATGTGTGGGTAAAAGCAGAAGTCTCTGAATAATATATTTTACCCTTTATGGTTATTTTTCACGATCATAAAAGTTCTTTGAAAACCAGAATTGAAAAGACCATTTCAATCCGTTATTTTATAAGCGAGTTAAACAAAATAAAACAAGGAAAAGAAATGGTCTGTGCGAGTACTCTATTAAAAGATTTGCTTTCTGTCAATCACTGTGTGATTGAATCATACGATTTAGTCACAAATGACAATGGTGTGAAGACACTTAAAATGTATTTACATCCTCTCAAGACTTATTCTGACAGATGTCCTGTCTGTAGCAAGAGATGTCCTGTATATGACAGAAGTCCAAACTACAGAAAGTGGCGAGACTTGGACAGCAGTAACGGAGTGGTTGTAGAACTGTACAGCAAGACACAGCGTATCTGTTGTAAAGAACATGGAATATATATGGACCCACTTAAACTTGCAAGAGATTTTGATAACTTTTTCAT
>CAMCHB010000170.1 GCA_945874585.1 uncultured Clostridium sp.
CTTTTTAGGACCAAATGGAGCTGGAAAAACAACGACAATAAAAATGATAACTGGTATTTTGAATCCAGATGAGGGAGACATTTGGCTAGACGAAAAAAGCATCCAGAAGGATCCTTTGGAGGCCAAAAAACAATTTGGATATGTACCAGATAATCCAGATATGTTTTTACGATTAAAAGGAATGGAATATTTAAATTTCATAGCAGATATTTACAATGTAGAAGAAACAATACGTCAGCAAAGAATAGAAGCATTAGCCAAACAATTTGAAATATATGATGATTTAGAAAATCAGATTCAAAGCTACTCACATGGAATGAGACAAAAATTATTAGTGATCAGTGTGCTCTTACATCAACCCAAAAATTGGATCTTAGATGAACCTATGACAGGATTAGATCCAAAAGCAGCATTTCAATTGAAAAATCTTATGAAAGAACATGCACAAAAGGGAAATACCGTCTTTTTTTCAACGCATGTGTTGGAAGTAGCAGAAAAATTATGTGATCGCGTAGGCATTATCAATAGAGGAAAATTAGTATTTGTTGGAACCTATGCGGAACTAAAAAAACATTTTTCTGAAGAGGAAAGCTTGGAGAAATTATTCTTGGAGATTACCGATCGTGAATAATGTATGGAAACTAACAAAATTATTTTTAAAGTCCTCTATCTTTAGAAATCGATTTGGAAGTGAAGAAAAAACAAAGAAAAAGATTATACAGTCAGGATTTTTACTGTTGGCTTTTTTATATGTGGTAGGCATTTTTGGCTATATTAGTTATCAAATGATTCAGATGTTACAGATGGTGAACCAAGCTTCACTGTTTCTTGGTATTTGGTTAATGGGAACGACGGTATTATTATTGATTCAGTCTTTTATTTCTAGTTTAAATTTATTTTATTTTTCAAAAGATGTCGAGTATATTTTACCTTTGCCAATTAAGCCACACCAAATTTTGATGGCCAAATTAAATGTATTATTGGTGACAGAATATTTTACAGTCATGTTGTTAGCGTTAATCCCATTTACACTCTATGGCATTTTAACAGGTGCGTGCCTTCTTTATTATGTTAATAGCATTTTGGTATTATTATTCTTTCCCATTGTACCAGTTCTTATCTCATGCATGCTGGTTGTCATTATTATGAGCTTTTCTAGAATGACCAAGAACAAAGAAATTTTTCAAGTTATTGCAACATTACTAGTGGTAGGAATTGTAATTGGATTTCAAATGGTCTTTCCGCAGGACACAGAGCAATCCAATGAACAAATTTTAGCTAATGTGCAACGAGCCAATGGTCTAGTGGAACAGATAGAACCGTATTTTATTACACTTAAGCCGGCGGTGAATGCTCTTATTTATCCTGATAAGATAGCTGGCGGAGTGGAACTTATCAAACTTCTTGTGATAACGGCTTTCTCTTATGTAGCATTTGTCATTCTGGCACAAAAACTTTATCTAAAAGGAGCAGTTGGTGCCTTAAACAGCGGAAGAAAGAAAAGAAAAAGAAGAGCAGAAAAAAATACGTATCAGGTAAAAAGTGTGGGGTATCGTTATGTAAAAAAAGAGTTTACAATGCTCATAAAAAATCCAATTTATTTGATGCAATGTGTTTTACCATGTCTTTTTATTCCGATTGTTTTTGCTTTTGTATTTTTGACAGGTGCCAATGAAAAATTAGCCATATTTGATACAGTACAGCTTGATTCGAGCCTTGTTTTGTGTGTCATGGTAGGCATAAACGTATTCTTCCTTTCGATGAATTTGATACCAACTTCAGCCATTTCAAGAGATGGGCAAAATGCTACCTTTATGAAATATATTCCAGTCCCTTTATACCATCAGATTTGGTATAAAATGGTTCCTGCCATTTTCCTATTTTTTATTCCCACTTTTTTAACAATAGGAATTGGAAAGGCCGTCATGCATGCTGATGAAATAACTTGTGTGTATGTATTTTTCCTAACGACATGCATCAGCATTTTGTATGCTTATTGTATGATTTTAGTAGATTTGAAACGACCAAAATTAAACTGGGATACGGAATATGCTGTTGTGAAACAGAATATGAATTTTATTTGGGAATTTGTATATGTAATCGTTGTTATGATTGTTTTGGGGGGAGCCTATGTTTTATTATCTTCGTACAATATTCATGTGCTAGCGATGACTTTAGGAGTTATATTTTTACTAGCAATTGTCGGAGTGGATTATTATCTACGCCATCATGTCTCAAAATTATTTAAAAAAATAGGATCCGTATAGATCCTATCAATACAAACTGCTTCAGTAAAGTATCTAAGAATATTTTGCTGAAGCAGTTATTTGTTTTTATAATTCCATTTGACTTCCTAAAAAACTGGCAGCGGATTGTACAACCTTTAATTCCATGTCACCCATTTTTGTATTTTTATCTTTTGAAATTAAAATGATACTACCAATGCTATCACCTTGGGATACAATAGGATAAACTACTTGGGAATTGTATTTTCTTTCTTGGTTGTCATTTTGGGTAATTGGTAAAGAAACTTCATTGTTTCCTTTACTTGTATATATTTCTTTTTGATCCATAATTTCTTCTAATTCTGAACTAAGATTTTGTTGCAAAAATTCCTTTTTGGGAGCACCAGAAACTGCAATAACAGTATCTTTGTCTGTGATGCAAGCAATGTGACCAGTGGTTTTGGCCAATGTTTCTGCATAATTTATTGCAAATTCAGATAATTCACCGATAGGTGAATATTTTTTTAGAATAATTTCGCCATCTTTATCAGTAAAGATTTCTAATGGATCACCTTCTTTGATTCTTAATGTTTTACGAATTTCTTTCGGAATAACGATTCTTCCTAAATCATCAATTCTTCTTACAACACCTGTTGCTTTCAAAATTTTCCCTCCTTTTTCAATATTTAATATTATTATGAAT
>CAMCHB010000171.1 GCA_945874585.1 uncultured Clostridium sp.
ACACACTGCATATCGTCGGCAGCGTCAGATGTGTATAAGAGACAGCTATCTGTAGAATTGGCAGATTTTAAACAAACAGGATTTAAAGATGTGGTAACAGTTGTATTAAAATCAAGAATGGTTGATTATATAGTAGATGAAACAACAGGTGGTGTTATAAAAGGTGATAAAGTAACTTATAGATACAGTACCTATAAACTTGATTTTATAAGAACCACTGGAGAGAAAACAAAACCAGGGCCTATCGAAATAAATACGACAAATTGCCCAAATTGCGGAGCAATAACACAAATAACTTCGGCTGGAAAGTGTGAGTATTGTGGAAGCGTAATTACAACTGGAGAACATAATTGGGCACTATCAAATTTAGAAAGAATAGGATAATACTAAAGAATATAAAAGGGGGTAAAACATGAAAAAATTAAAGAAAATATTCATTGCATTGCTTTTGATAACGTTTATTTCAACAGTTACGATTGATTATAAAACATCAATTGCAGATGTAGGAAGTTTTGAAGATTACGACAGTGGTAGCTCATGGGATAGCGACAGTTCATGGGATAGCGAAAGCTCATGGGATAGTTGGGACGACGATGATTACAGTTCTAGTTATGGAGGAACAAGACATAGTAGTGGCGGAGGTTCTTCGTGGGGAACAATAATAACTTTTATTATTATAATTGCTATAGCTTATGCTATTTCTTCAAAGAATAAACACACTCCAATTAGACCAGTTCAAACGTATCAACCAGCATCTAATTTTGATTCCGAAGAAAATGTTGAAAGAAAAGTTAAAGCTGTTGATGAAATGTTTAATAAAGAAGAGTTCTTATCTTGGACTAGAAGTTTATTTGTAAAATTGCAAGAAGCGTGGACCGCAAGAGATTGGAGTACTATTAGAGTATTTGAAACAAATGAGCTATTTGAACAACATCAAAAGCAATTACAAGGTTATATAGACAGAAAACAAATAAATGTAATGGAAAGAATTTGCGTATTATCAGTTAAGTTAGCAGACTTCAAGCAAACTGGAAATAAAGATGTTTTAACTGTTGTATTGAAATCTAGAATGAATGATTATATAATAGACGAAACAACAGGAAAAATAGTAAAAGGTGATAAGACAACTGATAGATATAGCACATATAAACTTGATTTTATTAGAACAACAGGCGAAAAGACAAAACCAGGTTCTATTGAAATAAATACAACAAATTGTCCAAACTGTGGAGCACCAACACAAATAACATCATCAGGTAAATGTGAGTATTGTGGAAGTGTAATTACAACAGGAGAACATAGCTGGGCATTATCAAACTTAGAGAAAATAGGCTAAAATTTGTGCGGACCTTAAAATAGGGTCTGCACAGGATAAATTATTAAAAGCTAAAAAATTTTAGGAGGAAAGAATTATGGGATTAATTAAAGCAGCAGCAAGTGCAATAGGAAGTACAATGCATGATCAATGGAAGGAAGCAATAAGATGCGAGAACATGACAAATGATGTTCTTATGGTTAAGAGAACTACTCCAAATGGAGTTATATCAAACAAAAGTACAATTATAGTAGCACCAGGACAATGTGCAATTATATTCGATAATGGTAGAGTAATAGATGCAACAGCAGAAGAAGGAGTATATACTTTTGATAGTTCTTCTACACCTTCATTCTTTGCAGGACAATTTGGAGCAGTATTTAAAGAAATGTGGCAACGTTTTACATATAATGGAGCAAGTGCTAAACAACAAGCAGTATTTTTCTTCAACACAAAGGAAATAATAGATAATAAATTTGGAACAGCGGCACCAATTCCATTCCAAGATTGGTCACACCCAATTCCAAACCAAATGACAAATACTTTAACACCACTAAGAGTAGAAGTAAAATGTTTTGGTAAATATACTTTTAGAATTTAAGACCCTGCTTTGTTTATGAGCAAATTAGCAGGAACTGCTGATATTTATAAAAAAGATGAATTAGTAGAACAATTAAGAACAGAAGTTATGTCTGTATTTCAAAATGTTGCTAATGAACTTGGTACAGCTAAATACAAAGTTCCAGTTCTAGAAATGCCAAGTCAAACAGATGAAATAAGGGAAATGATGGATGAAAAGGTATTTGATGCAAAAATAAGAGAAAGAGGAATAGAAATAGTTTGCTTTGCTGTTGAATCTGTAACATTAACAGATGATTCTGCAAAGAAGATTGATGATTACGAATTAAGTTCAAACTCTTACATGCAACAAGGAAGAATGGTTGGAGCATATTCAAATGCTGTTGAAAATGCAGCAAAAAATGAAAATGGAGCAGCAAATGGATTCATGGGAATAGGAATGATGAACATGTCAACAAATGGAATGATGCAAAATGCTGCAAACGGACCATGGAATCAAAACAATGATGCGAGCAGAATGGATTTAAGTAAACAAAAAGAGGCTAAAGCTGATGATACAACAGCTGAAGGCTGGACTTGTGAATGTGGTCATGTAAATCCAGCAGATGGTAAATTCTGTAGTGAATGTGGTAAGGCAAAAACATCAAAAAAGGTTTGCCCAAAGTGCAAAATGCCAAATGATGCAGGTAACAAATTCTGCAATAATTGTGGAGAACAATTATAAAGTTTTGTAGGAGGAACTTATATAATAATGGAGTTAGAGCAAGCGAAAACAGAGGTTAAAGAACTTAGAGAAAAATTAGAGTATTATGCAAAATTATATTACGATATGGATAGCCCTGCAATAACTGATTACGAGTATGATATGATGATGAACAGATTAAAAGCTTTGGAAAAAGAATTTCCGGAGCTTATTACTCGTGATTCATTAACTCAAAAAGTTGGAGGGCATGTTAAAGAGGGATTTAAACAAGTGGTGCATGAAGTACCACTTCAAAGCCTTCAAGATATATTTTCTTTTGA
>CAMCHB010000172.1 GCA_945874585.1 uncultured Clostridium sp.
TGTCTATACAGAGTTAACAAGTTTATCACCTCCTTAAATGTTTAATAGTTACGTCAGCCTAGCGTTACTTCCTTGAGTTTTTCTCTTATCTCCTCTTTAGTTGGTATGGGTAACTTTTTTTCATTTTTATAAAGTTCTAACCACGGTTTAAAAATTTTCTCCTCGGCTATTTTTCTAGCCTTTTCAGCTAGATCAATACTATCGTAACTACCTAAATAATAATGATGTCCGTAAAATCCTATACTCGCCTCGTATTTATTTTTATTACGATAAACACCTTTAACGCCGGTCGTATTGTTTTTGTAAATTTTACTTTCAATTTTATTTTTTCTACGAGAACAACAAATCGGAGACGAGTAAGTAGATTTTTCAATATCGGATTTCGAGACAATACTTATTGCTCCACAAGTACATCGTACTTTATACATACCGTTATGTTGCTTTTGACCTAAATATTCTAAAATAGTCAACCTTCAGATTTTAGTACCAGGTTCTAAAATATTAACTCTATCGTTATGTAATTTTTCTTTACGATAGCACCCACAACTTGTAGATTTACCTCTAAGTAGATTAGAGGCATAAACTATCCTTTTGTTACCACATTCGCATTCACATAAATACTGAGTTTGCTTTTTATCACCGACTCTTTTAATAACGGTTAATCTCCCAAATTTTTTACCGGTTAAATCTTTAAATTTCATGGAGCTACCTCCTGGTGGCGATATAACTTTATCATTATCCGCCTCACCGTATAACTTAGCGCCGATCTTACTTACGATCACTCCAGTCGGTATTAACAAAAATACATCATCTGCGCCGAGTTTAGCGCACTCCTCGACTATAATCTTAGCGCTAATATCTGTAAACTCCTTAGCGGTAATAGTAACGCCATCCTTTTTAGGCTCCTCGTATGGAGCGATCTTTTCAACTGGCACCTTTACACAATCACCATTAAAATCGACAATCATGATAGGGTTCTGCAATTGCGTGTATAAGTTTACGATCGTCCCGATCTTCATTTTATTATTTACAATCATGACGACTTTCTGTCCTTGCTCAAATTTTGCAATTTTCATTATTTAGCCTCCTCAAACCAACCACGAGCATAACCAACCAATAACAACCACCCGGCAGATACGATCATTAATCCCAGCCAAATAGGTACAAATAACAGACTATCGAAGTCGTTAACCATTAAACATAATACGAGTACGATACTCGCTAACCAGGTCAATACCTTGATCCCGAAAAAGTGGATCTTCAATCTGATCTTTCTAGTTTTCTTTAGTAGTTTTTTCATGTGGTTTACCTCTCTTGTTGATCTTTTCTAATATCTTATAAAAATCTGTAGCCATATCCGGTTTAATGACGTGACCGGATATATCGGCTTTAACTGTTCCGTCAGCTAATACGTGAACAACTTTCATATTTAAGCCTCCGGTTCACTTTCAAATAGTTCGTTAAGCGGTAGATTAGAGCCGATAATCTCCTTAAGAGCCATGCTCTCGTTTAATGTAAACTCAGCTTTTCCATTGATCTTAAGGCTGAGAGTGGAGATTGTACAGTCTAAGCGACCGTCCTTTTTACCACGCTCCAAGATTTCGCTGTAGGTCAATCCGCTACGAGCGATCTCCGCTTTTAAATTTGGGTATGCCATATTTTTGCCTCCTTTTCTTTTCGGTTTTTAATAACTGTTTGTGATATTTCGTAATCACAAGCCTAATGATATCCGAAATATTGGAAATCGTCAATGCTTATTTTTGATATTTCGCAAATTTTGGATAAAATGCCTAAAATTGTCTTTCGATAAATCAAAAAATTTGTTGATATTTCACAAAATACTATATATACTTATACTTGTTAGGAGGTTGACAATGAATGTTGAAAAAGAATTAAAGCGACTAATCATAGAGCGCTATGGATCTCTTTTAGCTTTTTCGCGAGCGTGTGACGTGCCTAACTCTACTATCAATAGTTTTCTCACAAGAGGCATAGGTACCGCCACTCTATCTAACATCTTTAAGGTGTGTGACACCCTAAATATCAGCGCGGACGAGCTTAGCCGAGGTCGTATCGTCTCCACATTTTCCATAAAAAATAATCAGCCGACAGATATAGTAGATATTTTAGCAAATGCCAAGATTCAGCTACTTAATCATGAGGCCTTGATGGTTAATGGAAAACCGGCAGACGAGGAGGCTATTCAATCCATTCTATCGGCTATGGAGGTGGGTATCGCTTTAGCTAACAAAAATAATAAATAAACTATGGGGGAATGACTTATCTATAATCTTTATAGTATTGTTGAAAATTTAAAAGCAGAATACGAGACTAGAGATCCTTTTAAGATCGCTAAGGGATTAGGCGCGCTGATCGTATACGTACCATTAGTACACGTAGGCGGATTTTACCAACGATATAAGGATCAAGATATCATTTACATCAACAAGGGACTAACAGAGGAGGAGCAACGCCTATACTGCGCACATGAATTGGGGCACATGATATTACATAAAAATATTAACAGTATATTTTTAGATACCGATTTACACGTCGGAGGAATATACGAGCTAGAGGCTAACGTGTTCGCAATCCAATTATTACAAAACGATCTAGATCTTAATAATGAGATCCCGATTCTAAACTGGAACGTCAACAATTACGCACTAAAAAGACGCGTACATTTCACGCCAAAAGCATAACAAAAACATAACAAAAACCATAACAAAAACGTGTTTTTTTGTTAATGGATTTTGTTATCCCTAAGTTTACGAAATTTAGAAAACGTATCGCTATAACAAAAACTCACAAAATAACAAAAACATAACAAAATCATTTTGGCATTTTGTTATGCCATAAACCCAATAAAATCAATACTTTAACACCCTCTATAACAC
>CAMCHB010000173.1 GCA_945874585.1 uncultured Clostridium sp.
TTCTTCATCAGAGTCTTCGCCATTATCCTCTATTTTTAAGATAACAACTTCTCCTTCATTTTCATCGTCCTCTTCGATTGGAAGTAAAATTGCATATTGTTCTGAATCTAATTCAATAATATCCAAAAATTCAAATCTTACCTCATTTCCATTCTCATCGTTTAAAACAACCTCATTTGATAAATTTTCTTCGTCCATATAATTCTCCTTTCTTTTTACCTTTCCTCTTGCTGTGCATTTTCTTTTTGATTCATATATTTTTCTAAAATATAGACAGCTGAAATGGTATCAACCAAATTTCTTTTTTTCTTCTTTTTTATCTGTAAGTCATTCATCGTTCGATGTGCTTCCACCGTTGTCAATCGCTCATCCATTGTAACAATTTTTATTTGATTAAATTTGCATTTTAATTTATGAATAAATTGTTCTGTGACTTCTGCTCGTTTGGTTTTTTCGCCCTTCAAATTGAGTGGCATACCAATCACCATTGTATTTATACCATATTCGTGAACAATTTCCTCTAATCTTTTTAACAAAATTTTATCATTGCCTTGATAATGGATTGTTTCAAGACCTTGCGCTGTAATTTCAAGCGGATCTGTTATTGCTATTCCAACACGGCTATCTCCATAATCGATTCCTAAAATTCTCATTTGTCCTCAATATGAATATAATATTTTACCATTTTTTCCAACAATTCATCTCGCTCAATTAAGCGAATTAAGTTTCGTGCATTTTTGTGACTTGTAATATAAGTTGGATCCCCTGATAAAATATAACCTACAATCTGATTGATTGGATTGTATCCCTTTTCCACTAGAGCATCATAAACTTGTTTTAGCATTTCTTGTGCCCTTACACTATGATCCTTTTCCACACGAAAGCTCATTGTTTTATCTATATCCATATTATCCCTCCTTTATACATAATTTATATTGTTTTGATTCTTTGGAGCATGATCTAAATATTCTTCTAGTTTTTTTGTCACTCCATCTAATGCAGTTCCTTTATAATAAGTAGATACCACGAAATTCAATTTTGGAGAAGCATAAATTTTATTATCCTTCTTCTCTTTTGTCGCAGTTTCCTTTTTCTCTGTCTCACTTTTCTTGGTCGTACGTTTGGTCTTCTTCTTTCCAGTATCTATTTTAATCTGTTCTGCATATTTTTTGATATCGGTTATAAAGCCAATCACGCTTTCTGGCTCAACTCCAGAAAATACAATAGCAAATTTCTGTCCCATGTAACGAACAAATATATATTCCTTGGATAAACTATTTTTTATGGTTTTGCTAACCTCTGTAATAATTTTATTTCCTACTTCACGACCATATTCCTGATTCACATCCGGTAAATTGGTAATTTTGAACATACAAACAGTCGAAATTACATATTTATCGATGGTCTTTTTTGCTGTTCCATATAAATATTCAGCAGATTTTAGTCCAGAGAATAGATCATCTCTTGGAATGTTTTCCATGGTACTTTGATAATTGACCGTTTTCAAAATAGCTACGATATTGTCCTTGACAACATCTAAAATAGCATTATCAAAATTATCAAATGCGTGTTTTTCACCACTTTCAATAAACCAATATCCAATGTAAACATTATCAATATATAAAGGAAAAAACATGGCTGATTTGGCTCTTTCAAATTCCATCTTTTGGTAAGGTAATTTTTCCTCATCGTTATCTATGGTAATATATTTTGGTGTGGAATTGACTATACTTTCCTTAAAAATATCTTCTGTATGTAAATTTTGCAATGTATCCCAATGTTTTTCATCGACATTGGTTGCTTTTAATTCATATTCAGCTCCGTCAAACACCACAATCGTAGAATATTTAATACCAAATCGATCAATCAAAATCTCATTTACCTTTTTGATTTTTTCGTCTACTGACAAATCCTCTCCGATTGTATTCATGAAATCTTGCAAAACGCTTAAATTATTGATTTTCTCATTGATGTTATTAAACGCCTTAATTTTATTGTGAATTGACATATTATAGATCATTAGTGTTACAACAATTGCTACTAAAATAATTATAACGACAAGTACCAAAAAGCTCACCCCATTCTATTTGCTCATTTTAAAAAATCCTTTTTTCTTGGTTCTTTCTTCGTATCCATTGTTTTGAAAATTGTATTTATTATCCATTCTTCCGTATGTATTATTTGAAACTAGAGGATAAACTAAGTCTCCTAGATTCTTTAGATTTGGTAAAAAGTTTTTAGAATAAGAGTTAATTGAAATATTGCAGTCAACAATTGCTTCTAAGTATTTTTCATAATTCTCTGTTTCAAATGGTATACTACAATATTTAATGGTATCCTTATTAAATAATTCTGTCATGAAAGTCATAGCTGGCTCATTGTAGAATGACATTCCACCAATTAAAGTTTTTGGTGATAATCCCTTGACTTTTAACTCTTTATTGATAACCACTCTTAATTTTTCTGCATCTAATACATTTCTAGTTTTAAGATCTCGTAAAAATGCTGTCAACGGTTGAATGGTTAAAACATCCATACTTTGTACTAAATAAATTTCTTGAGAATCCACAAAGTACTGGTCAGCTGTATCAAAATCACAATCTACTAAAATAACAGAATGTTTGTGAATCAAAGTTGATACAATGACATCTACGTATTGTGAATTTCTTGTTTTTCCTGGCAAATCTGTATAAACCGTTAGATTTCTGCTTACCTCAATACCTGCTGCAATTCCTTGCTCTAATTTGTCCATACATTCAAATGCTTTTTTTCGTAAGTTTTCCTCATTTTTTGTATAAATATAATAAGAATTTTTATTTTTGGTGGTATCTAATATGGCTGCTGTCTCTTATACACATCTGACGCTGCCGACGATATGCAGTGTGT
>CAMCHB010000174.1 GCA_945874585.1 uncultured Clostridium sp.
GCATAATAATAAAATTATAGATATTGACTATTCTGAAAAGAATAAGGAGGATTTACCTACACTCATCTATAATTTTATTCGGGAAATAGATATTAGTATAAATAATATTTTCAACTATGCTGAAGGTTGTAAAAGAAATATTGATGAACTTAAAATATTAAAAAGATGTATAGAATTAGAGTGTGTTGACATAGAGCCAGACAAATTGAAAGCGTTTGGTTTTTCGTTCGAAAACGAAAATGAGTATATCATATATGATACACTAAGCATAATACGTTCTACTGCTATGTTTGAGTTAGCATGCAACTATTTTATAGGTAAAACTGTAAAAAAATCATACAACAAAGCAATAGACCTATTCTATTCAGCATCTATATTAGGTATGAAAATTGCTCAAAAAGTATTGTATGAGCTTGGCCCTTCTTTGTTACCAATGCAAACAATAGATAAAATAAAAAAAAATGCTTTTAAGTCTGCTGATGGTTTTCCAGAATATCTACTTGCTAAAAGTATAGAATACAAGCAGGTCTTTTGGGATGATAAAGATGCTGTATTTCTTTTGTATGAATACTCTGTAAAAAAAGGCTGTATGTTTGGATATGAGGAAATCAATGGCTTGTATGCAATGCCACAAGACACTAATATAAATCAAAAGTTAGATAAAAGTTGTAATACTTGTTGGCATGAACATTACCTTATGGAGTATCCTAATAGAATATATTGGGAGAAACTCTTAGAATATATTGTTAAACAAAGTAAGTACAAACAACAATGGGGATATTTCTTAGCTATGGGCACGATTCAAATGCTCCTTTGATAGAAAAGATATACGAATATTTGACAAATGGCTGTGATGGTTCACCAAAGCACGATGTGTGGATTGACAAATCAGAGATTAAGGAGGGAGAAGATTGGAGATGTCGTATTTCTGAAGGTATTAGGCAAAGTGATGTGGTTTTGGCAGGTCTATCCAAATACTCTACAAGGAATCCTGGAGTTTGTAGAGATGAGATAAGTATTTCCGTTGGCGTAATGGGTGGAAATATCAAAACTATTTTGCTTGAGCCTACTGATATTGTAGCTGTGTCTGCTATGCTTTCCCATATACAATGGCTTGACATGAGCGATTGGAAAAGGCATATTGATGAAGGATTTAATGGCAAGTATTTTCAGAGGAAATTTAAAGAGCTTGCCAGAATGATAAATACTCCAGAAAACGAAAAGTTTAATGGTGACATCAATAGGCTTAGAGAGAGGTTGATTCCCATATCACCAATCATGCGAATAAAAAGTCTAACACAAAAACGAATGTATGGACGACAATGGCTTTATAAGAAAATTGAAGAATGGGATAAAATTGATGAACAAAGAATATTTTGGATTGTAGGGGGACCAGGTTTCGGGAAAAGCACTTTTGCAGCAAACCTTCAACAAACATTTAATGCTAAAATTCCAGCAATTCAGTTTGTTGAATGGGGAAAACCAGCTCACAGTGACCCATGTGCAATACTTAGAAATATTGCTTTTCAATTAGCCGTAAGATATCATGATTATCTACATCGCTTGTTAGATTTGCCTCAATTAGATAATCTAACAAAAATGAATGAGCATGAACTCTTTGATGTCTTATTTTGTGAAAGCATGGGATTAATGATTGATGGTGGTCATGAAAATATCTGGATTCTTATCGATGCGTTAGATGAAGCTAATGACGCAAATGGTAACATGATTGCTTTAACAATATCAAGGCATATAGATAGATTACCTCGGTGGATGAAATTTATCCTTACAAGTCGTGATGATAAAAAAGTTAGCTTGCCATTACAAAGATTCGAACCACAGGTTTTTGATTTAGAACATTCAATTGAAATGAATAATTTCTGTGATATAAAAGAGTTTGTGACAAGTGAATTATCAGAATTGAAACTAACAGACTTGCAAAGTGAAAGCATTGTAAGAAAAAGTGAAGGGGTGTTTTTGTATGCCCAACTGCTTGTTGAGGATATAAAAGCAGGAGTTTATTCTGTTGATGAAATGAAGAAAATCCCCAATGGTATAAACTCGTACTATTACAATCTATTTTCAAGATTTTATCTAAATGACATGAACTTTTATGATGAATATGTAGCAAAGGTTTTAGAAATAATCGTATCATCTTCAAAAGCTTTCAGCATATTATCAAATGTGAGAATGATGAATTAAAATTTTTCCACCATTCTGTACGAGAATGGTTAATAGATTCGGAAAAATCAGGCAACTATTACGTATCTCCAAAAGAAGGAATGAATAGAATTTGCAATAGTTTTGTTCATTGGTTAATTTGTGATGATACCACTTTGGATAGTGTTTGGCAAGAGTATCATTATGGTTTTGAGGATTGTGTAAATAATAACACAACATTGCCAAACCATTTTTCTGTAACTCACATCAATACAATTTTTAATATGCTTTGTCCCGTTGGATGTTCTGCATTTGGAACAATTGTTCGATATTTTAAAGACAATATAAGTCACATGAGATTTTTATTAGATCGAATATTGAATCAAAATCCCAATGAATTATTTGTAGAAAATCTTTTTAATGGAATGTTTGAATCAGTTAAAGATTTGTACATAGAAATAGGTATAGTTTCTCCTAAGACAAGATTTTTCGAATGGCCTGAGACGGATGATTTTAAACCCAATGGTAATAATGTTTATGAAGCTATTAAAATGTCGGCATATTTTTGTGCTATTGTAGAGTGTGCGCTCTTTCATAGAGAACAACTATCTTACATAGAAGAAAAACTAATTAAATCTATACAGATTTTAGCTTTTTATAATAGAAGATTAGGAGAAATCCTGTTAAATATTATTCCATCACTTAGTGATATGGCAGATTTCACAG
>CAMCHB010000175.1 GCA_945874585.1 uncultured Clostridium sp.
GATGTCTTTCAGGTTTCTTATGACATGATTATAACTCTTGTCCCATTTGGCATAGAAGGCATGCAATACATCAACAGCAGCTGCTTTATTGGCTTGCTGGTGAATCTGCTTGAATTCGTTCATAATTGCCTCGCGATCCTCCACGCGTACTTTAGCGCATATATTACGCATGACATGAACCAAGCTGACTGAGCCGCAGTAAGGACATGCAGGCGGGATCAGCAGTGCTTGATAGATCTTCTGCTTAATGCCATGCTCAATGCGATAAAAATAATCTTCAAAAATTATGTTAGAGTCTTCAATATCAAGGGAAAATTTAATAGAATTATTATAAGAGGACATAGTAATACCTTTGTTTATACATAGAATATTTGGTGGAACGGATTTTTATTGTAGCAGGGGGACTATATCCTCTTTTTTATGCAATAAAAAACCTGTTAACAGCTTATCATACAGATAAGTCATCAACAGGAAAAATTATAGAGCCGAAATAGTAATAGAGTATAAAATGAATGCATCCCTTTGTGGGATGCATTTTTTGATATAATTTAAGTGTTGATAAACTGTAGCTCCAGTAATCTCTGGTTTAGAGGTTATTGGAGCTTTTTTAGTGATATGGATAATTTAATTACTTAGGTACTTGCTATGACTGACAAACAAGATTTTATAAATACATTGGTTGATAAATGGGGTGTAGAAAATATATCCGATGGATTAAAAAACATAAATGAATATGAGCCCAGACTATATTTTGATGTAAATAAAGATTGTGGATATTTTTATTTAGACGCTTCTGATTCACTTATTGATGGTATTAAAGATAATTTATCGGATTATGGACCTGTATTTGCCGAAGATAGTGAAATAAAGAAGAAGACTCCAATTACATGGACAGTATATTTATCTAAGAAACCTGGAAAGGTTGATATACCTGAACTCAAAATAGTTCCTTTTCCTAAGGGATATTATTTTGATTTAGATAAAGGACATTTGCTCGCAAAAGAATTTATGCAGTATATCGGCTCGAATATAGAAGAGCTTAGGCCATTTTTTTATAAGAATAAACGATCTAATATTATTTATCAATTTAAAAATGTTAATCGAAATTGTAATGGTAAGTATGGGCAATCTCTTTTTGAAACGAGAGTAATCAAAGAAATCGAAGAGAATAATAGTAATATTTATTATCAGATTGAACCAGTCTTTTACGATGAACAAGATGAAATCCCAATTGGGACTAGAATAATTGCTTTTAGAGATACAGATAATAAAAGTGATTTTAATTTAGATAAGAAGGATATTAAGGTCCCGTTTCATGTCTTTGTACCTAACTATGATGACAGTAAAGATAACGTTAAAAAATATCCTAAAAATATAAATGGAAATAGGGATTTTTATAAGCACGGCCTAAAGGGAAAGAAAGATGAATAAAATTAAATACCTAACACGACCTCAAATTTATAAAGTTACAAAAGAGTTTTTAGCTCATTGTAAGAAAAATGTCCATCCTATTACTCCTTTAACAAAGAAAGAAGATATGTTTCTTTGGAATCGGGATAAGACATTATATGTAGAAAAAGATGAATATGAAACGATAACACAGTTGAAGATTTTTAATTCAATCTGGGAGAAAACGAATCCTGATTTGAAGGATTTTTATTCTAAAAATGGTATAAGTGATAGTTTCTATGCTGTTTTTTGTCATTATGTATTTGATGAGGGAAAATCTTTAACTGTTGATGAATGGGTCTATGATTGAACAAATAGAAAGAAAATATATACTACCTACTGTTTTAAAATTATAAATATACCCATTCTAAAAAAACGAGTAAGTTTTAATTCAAATGTATTTATTGATAAAGTATCGAGAATAAATCTTATTAGAACGTTTGTGAAAATTAAGGAAACAGATGATAATGCAATTCTGTCAACTATCGAAAAAAATGATACTGCATTATCGGTAAAAGTGCGAGGATGTGCATCAGAAAAGGCATATAAGAAAGCTATTAATTTAGCTCAAAAGGTTATTGATTGTATAAATCTTGTATATGGACTATATAAGTATCCGTTACAAATAAGAAAATGGAATGTTAAAGAACAAGATGGTTATTCCTTTCCAAGATTTTGTGAAACGGATGCTATCTCATTCTTTATAAATGATCGCAAAAAATTTAGAACGCTTTCCTTTGAACCGAGTCCTAATTTACAATTTGTAACTCAAGATGACTTAATAAAAATTCGGGATTATGTCGACGGAATGATTAGGTTACCTGATCTTTTGTCTGAGAATGTATTGATGAAAAGGTATCAAATTGCTTTTAGTTGGTTGGGCCAAGCAATCAGGGATCCATTACAATATAGAGGCTTTTTACAAGGAATGATATCTCTTGACACTTTTTTAAGTAGAGAGAAGCCAGAAATAAAAAATCAACGAATTATGACTTCAGATGGTCAAAGTATAAAACTTTTTACGTCTAGTAGAAGAAAAAGTGAGGAAGTAGACAGATTAACTTGGAAAAAAACACAAGTTGCAGATATTGTCTCATTTATTGATAAAGGCATTTCATTCTCACAACAAGAAATTTGGGATAAATTCATGCATTATGGTGATTTAAGAGATGAAATAGTGCACGATGGTATAACTACAGTTGATGAAAATGAATATAAGACATTTTTTACATTGACGGTTAACTTTTTTATTAATGTATTCATAAAAATTATCGATAAGAATATGTCTACTGTTGGAGATTTATGGCTTTATTGTCATCCTGAAATAATTAACAGACGTTTGGAAAGTTTAAAAAATTGATATTAATAGAGACATTACGCGTGGTGCTAGTTAAATCGTTCTAGACAATATGCCATATTATAAGCTAAAA
>CAMCHB010000176.1 GCA_945874585.1 uncultured Clostridium sp.
CATAGGAACTTGGTAAAACATATAGTTTAAAGTTTCATTAATTTTATATGGGGTAAATTCCATAGATAAGTTCTCCTTTCAAAATATTTGGAAAACTATAAATTCATTGAAATAAATAACTTTTTTGACTTTCCAGAAATTCCAGAAACTCATATAAAAATTTTCCAGAAATACTTTCCAGAGAGAAATATGGTAATTTTTTAGAATTTATAAGCAGTCAAAATCATTTTTGTGAGAACATAAAAATTATGCTATTCTCAAATTTCTTTGAAAAATAGCATATTCACCGTCTTTTGACTTTTTATAAATTTTCTTGAATTTCGACAAAAAAATAAACAGTAAATTCAATTTACTGCTTAAATATGGTCGAGGTGACAGGGATCGAACCTGCGGCCTCATGGTCCCAAACCACGCGCGCTACCAACTGCGCTACACCTCGATAAATGACAAACATTACTATAACACATTTTGAAAACATATGCAAGAGTTTTTCTAAAAAAACCACGATATATTTTTAGTATATCGTGGTTTGCTAATTTGGCATTGCCAAATCAGCTAGTGCGAATACAAAAGAAAAAGTATCTTAATTGTTAATAAAAGAATAATAACTAATAATAAAAACTTTAAACTCCGATTAAACAAGTAATCGAAAAATTCACTTAGACCGCCAACCGTTGTATCACGAAGGCGTAAAGAGAAAAGCCTTTTGTAAACGCAAACTTTGTGCTTTAAAATATTCAACATAAGATGTCCTCCTTTATAGTTGTGCACATGAATAAAATAGCATATTATTATTATAGCATAATTGACATAATAAATCAAAGGAAAAAAAGGAAATGGAAAACAAATTTGTTTTCCATTTCCTGATTTCTATTGAAAAAGATTTACAAACCAATTAAAAAATTGGATAAAAATTAAAGATGCAACTAGTACAATCAGCATTTTGAGCAAAAATATATTCAATTTATCAAAAATTTTATTACATTGTTCTGCTCTTTCGTCTATATCTTGATCGTGACACCAGTAAGCAAGCCGACCATACAACCGTTTTATTTTGCATACTATCTTTTTCATAAGATCTCCCTCCTTAACTGTAAAACAAAAAAGATATAGCTTAATTATACCATAAATTTCAAATAAAATCAAAACAATCAGATAGCAAAAGATGGATTGCAATTCTAGCGAAAATAGATTATAATAGTAAAGATAAAAAACAGAGAGGAGAAACTTTATGTTTGACAAATTAGAAGAAGTAGAAAAAAGATATGAAGAATTGACAAAAATGATTAGTGATCCGGAGATAATAGCACAAACTAGAGAATGGCAGAAACTAATGAAAGAACATGCTGAAATAGAAGAAATTGTTCAAAAATATAGAGAGTATAAAAAGCAACAAAATATTATAGAAGAGTCTAAAGCTCTAATGGATGACAAAGAATTAAGAGAACTTGCGGAAACAGAGATGTTACAGGCAAAGGAAAAATTGCCTAAAATTGAAGAAGAGCTAAAGGTATTATTGATTCCAAAAGATCCAAATGATGACAAAAATATCATTTGTGAAATTCGTGCTGGAGCAGGAGGAGAAGAGGCTGCTTTATTTGCTGGCACATTATTTCGTATGTATTCTATGTATGCTGAAAAGAAACACTGGAAAGTAGAAATTTTAAATGAAAATGAGACTGGATTAGGTGGGTATAAAGAGATTACTTTCATGATTACAGGAAAGGGAGCTTATAGCCGTTTAAAATTCGAAAGTGGTGTGCATCGTGTACAAAGAGTACCAGATACAGAATCAAGTGGTAGAATTCATACTTCTACAGCCACTGTTGCTGTTTTACCAGAGGTAGAAGATGTGGAAGTAGATATCAATCCATCTGATATAAAAATGGAAGTGTACCGTGCTTCAGGAGCTGGGGGACAACACGTTAATAAAACTTCTTCTGCCGTACGTTTGATTCACGAGCCAACAGGAATTGTGGCAGAATGCCAAACAGAGCGCTCACAGGTACAAAATCGTGAATATGCTATGCGAATGTTACGTACCAAGATTTATGAGATGGAACAGAAAAAAGTAGATGATGAATTGGCAAAAGAGAGAAAGAGTCAGGTAGGTACAGGAGATAGAAGCGAAAAAATTCGAACCTATAACTATCCACAAGGCAGAATTACAGATCATCGAATTGGCTTTAGTATTTATCAAGTGGAAGATTTTCTAAATGGTAATTTGGATGAAATGGTTGATCATTTGATTGCAAATGATCGTGCTGAAAAGCTAAAGGGAAATGAAGATTAAATAAAATAATTTAACCTAGGTTATCGAAGGATAGATTTAAAAGTAGACAGTATGCGAGATAAAGCAATTTGATAAAGAATAAATTTCAGAGTTTGAAAAAACTTTGAAATTTATTTTTTTACCATTGACAAAAAATAAATGAAAAATCATTTAACACAAGCACAAAAAGATTATTTAGAAATAATGGGTGAAGAAATTAAAAAATTGAAATAATACAGGGGTTAACCATCATTCAAAGGATAAAAAGTGAAAGATAAATAGTAAAGTAAAGGTGAGGTAAAGATATGAACAAACAAGAGATATATGATTTTATAAAGAGTAGAAATATATGGTATGAAGTAACAGAGCATGAAGCGGTTTTTAATATGGAAGATCTATCAAAAGTAGAAGTTTTATATCCAGAGTACGATGCAAAAAATTTATTTGTTCGTGATGATAAGAAAAGAAATTATTACCTGATAACTGTTAAGGGAAACAAAAGGGTCGATTTGAAAAAGTTTAGAACTAATAATGGAACAAGACCTTTAAGTTTTGCTTCAGAACAAGATTTAATGAATATTTTGAAT
>CAMCHB010000177.1 GCA_945874585.1 uncultured Clostridium sp.
GTATAATTTATACAATTAAAAATTAAAAATTATTCCGAGCTAAAAGGCTCAAAGGGGGAATTCATTATGATAAATTATCATCACATACATATGATTGGAATTGGTGGTGTCAGTATGAGTGGAATCGCTGAAATCTTATTCCATAAAGGTTACAAAGTAACTGGTTCTGATACATCAGAAAGTGAAATTATAATGAAATTAAAAAAAATCGGTATTCCTATTGTGATTGGTCACGACTTACAAAATTCACAACTTGCCGATGCTGTTGTCTATACAGCTGCCGTTAAACCTGATGATCCAGAGTTAATCAATGCCAAAGAGCATCATGTTCCAACCATTGAAAGAGCCGATTTTTTAGGTCAAATAACCAAAATGTATGAAAATACCATTTGTATTTCTGGTACACATGGAAAAACCACAACAACTTCTATGGTTTCTTTGTGTTTCTTAGAAGCAAATTTGGATCCTACCATTCAAGTTGGAGCCATTTTAAAAGAGATTGATGGTAATAATAAAATTGGGAAAAGTAGTTATTTTATTATTGAAGCTTGTGAATATGTTGAAAGTTTCTTGAAATTTTTCCCAAAAGCAGAAATTATTTTAAATATTGATAACGATCATCTTGACTATTTTAAAACATTTGACCGCATCAAAGAAGCTTTTGTTAAATATGTAAAATTGCTTCCAGCAGATGGCTTTTTAGTTGTCAACGGAGATGATAACAATTGTCTTGACTTAATTTCTCATTCAAAAGCAACTGCCATTACTTATGGTATTCAAAATACACAAGCAGATTTTGTAGCGAAAAATCTAGTAGCCAACGAAAATGGTTATTATCATTTTGATGTTTATAAAAAAGGAAAACCATATGGTTCTATTCAACTATCTATTCCTGGAAAACACAATGTTTTAAATGCATTAGCCTGCGTTTCTTTATGTGATGCTTATGGAATTGATCATGCTCCTATTCAGAAAGCCTTAGCACATTTTACTGGTGCTAATCGTAGATTCCAATATATTGGATCTTATCAAACGGTTCGTGTGTTTGATGACTATGCTCATCACCCAACCGAGATTAAATCTGTTGCCAATGCATTAAAAGATATGAAATATCATGAATCATGGGCTATTTTCCAACCTCATACTTATAGTCGAACCAAAAATTTATTAGATGATTTTGCACGTGCTTTATCATTATTTGACCATGTCATTATCAATGATATTTATGCCGCTCGTGAAACTAACCATTATCATGTAAGTGCTCAAACCTTAGTTGACAAAATGCATGAATTTGGTAAGGAAGAAGCTATTTACATGAGTGATTTTGAGGACATTGCTCAATATCTAAAAAAACATGTTCATCCAGATGACATCATTTTAACAATTGGTGCTGGTACGATCACCCATTTAGGCCAACATATAGTGGAGTAAATTTTTTACTCCACTTCTTTCATCTGTTTGATCATTAAATCCCCAAAAATAGCATATCCCATCGTAGGATTATTCACCAACACATGTGTTACAGCTCCTACAAATTTTCCATTTTGGATAATAGGACTTCCACTCATACCGTTGAATAATTCCCCCTGTTTTTTCTAACAATTCTGGATCCACTACTTTAATAATCATACTCTTGTTATTCTCATTGTTATTGCGAAACATTTTTTCAATTTCTATCTCGTATTCTTTTGTTTGCCCATTTTCTAATGAACACAGCAAACTTGCTTTTCCTTCCTGTATCTCTTCTCTTAAGGCAACCGGTATTTTTTGAGGCATACATGTTTCATTCAATAAACTGGTGTTGTTTAATTTTCCAAAAATCCCCAATCGTGTGTTTTTGGCAATACTTCCAATTGTACTTTGATTGGAAAGTGTTCCTTTCATTTCCCCTGGACTTCCTTTTTTTCCTTTTAGAATGGATACCACATGAGCTGTTGTCACTTCTCCTTTCGCAATTTCAATCAATTCTTCTGTATCAATATCCATAATTCCATGGCCTAATGCACCAAAATTTTTAGTAGCTGGCTCATAATAAGTAATCGTGCCTACTCCTGCTGCCGTATCTCTGACCCATAACCCCAGTTTATATTGTTGTTTTGCTACCTGCACCGGTGTCATTTCTTCGGTAAAGGATTCGTTTTTTTCATTGACATATTGCACCTTAAGTGCTTTTCCTTTGGATATGTTTACATTTTCCACTAAATCAGTGGTACAATGAATGCTTTTATCATCTATCGCTACAATACGATCTCCTTCCTTAATATTGCAATTTTCATAAGGCTTTACCTCCTTATGTTGTATATCTTTAACCTCTGTCTTTCCAACCACTAATACGCCATCGGTATACAATTTCAAACCTATGGTACTTCCCAAAGGAATCACTTCTGTTTTTGGAATCACATTAACCATTACCTTCTTGACTGGAATTGTATTCCATAGCTCCACTTCATACGATTCTTTTTGAATGGATTGCTGTTTTTTCCCTAGTTCTGAAGAAGTTTGCAAGGATGCATAATTTCCTTGTTTTTTTACCTGCATTCCCAAAGGTGTTTTTAACCTTAGTTCTTCTCCTTCAAATAAAATCATACTGGAAGGAATTGCATGAATTTGGCAAGCATAAATATAGGCTAACATGAGCAAAATAAATAGAAAAACAATTTTTAATTTTTTCATAATAACTCCTAACGTTTGTTCTAACTGTTAGGTTAACCTTTTTTTCTGTTTTCATGCACCTTTTGCATTTCCTAATTATGCATGGAAATAATGTAAAAAAAAGTTATTGATTCTTTTTTTGAATCAATAACTTTCCCTTTTCTTTTATGATTATCTTTCAATTGCTAATTCCTGTTGTGGT
>CAMCHB010000178.1 GCA_945874585.1 uncultured Clostridium sp.
CTCCAATCCCTCGCCTGCGTCGTCATAGAAATTAAATTTGCTCTCCGTTTCCGCAGGATAGAAATTAATATTAAGCTCCCTTGGATTATAGTTTTTAGCATTTGTTATTTCCTTTGCAAAAGGAATAATCGAACCTATTTTTATAAACATCGGGAGTATATCGATTGCAGCTGTATATGTTATAATTTCGCCGCCGTTATATATCTTTCCTGTATTAAAATCAATCCATTTTCCTTTTGGAAAATAAATTTCAACATCAAAGGACATATCAGATCTGCCCATTGTGTCGTATGCAGGCGCAACCATAATATTTTCACCGTAGTAATACTGAAAATCTCTTGAATATGTTTTTTCATCATCAAAATTATAATAAAAAAGAGGTGCCATAATAGGTTTTTGGTATAAATGAGCTTCATACGCATTTGAATAGATATAAGGCATAAGCAAATACCGGAGATGTATATATTTTCTTGTTATCTCAAGGGCTCTGTCCCCATAAGCCCATGGCTCTGTTTTACCGCCGTGTGCCCTCGATAAAGGTGCAATACAACCCCACTGATATGATCTTATGAAAAATTCTTCGTCAGTTTTGGGAGTTATACAGAAGCCACCCACATCTTCACTCCAGAACGGTATATTCATAAGACCGCAAGCCTGACCTGCCTTAAGAAGCACTTTTAAATGTTTAAATTCTGCAAATTGGTCTCCGCCCCATGTGCATGGGTATCTTCCTGTTCCCACATAACCGCTTCTTTGCCATGTTACAATTCTTTTTCCCGGACGGTGTTTTTCAAGAACACCTCGTATACCCCTTGCAAAATAAAGGGGGTATAAATTATGGAATATTCTTCCGTCTTTACCTTTTGAATTTACAGCTGTAACAGGAATTTCAGCACCGTCTCCGCCATCGATTTTCATTCCGGAAGCACCGTCTTTAATCAATCTGCCGATTTTTTCGTCAAGCCACTTTAAAGTGCTTTCTTTTTCAAAATCAAGTGCCATTGCGTTGCTGCCCTTCCAATACATAATACGCTGAGGTTGACCTTCACTGTTTTTTAGTACGTTCTCCTCTGTTTTATGCTGCTCGTAGCTTTTTGCCGCATCGTTTATAAAAGGCACCATCCATAAAATAAGATTTATTTCTTCCTCTTTTAGTTTTTTCAGAAACTTTTCTTTTTCGGGGAATCTTGTCAGATTCCACTCCAAGTCACAGTGGCAGCCGTCCTGCCAGCCCGGGTCAATCCCCAAAACATCAAGAGGAATACCGTATTTTTTATAATTGTCAATGGTGTTTTCTGCACCTTCTTGAGAGCAAACCCCAAAGCCTGCCTGCCAAAAGCCGAATGCCCACTTGGGCGGAAGTGGTGCAATACCTGTGATTTTAGCATAAGAGGAAACTATATTTATAGGTTCGGGTCCGTTTAAGAAAAACATATCTACAGATGGTTCATAAGCATATACCAAAGCTTTATCGCGAATTGTTTTTCCCATATCGAAAATACTGTGGCGGGAGGTGTTAAGATACATTCCGTAGCCGTTTGTGCTGATATAATAAGGAACGGGAATATCACATTTATCAAAATCATGAACTACCCATATATCCTCAATTTGCTCTCTTTTATTAAGAGTGGGGTTTGTGTTTTCTCCAAGACCGAAAATATGCTCATTTTCTTTTAAATTAATTTCCATAAGAGAAACATTATTTTTCGACATTTTCACTCTTGCTTCATATATGAGATTTTCATTCAAATCATATATTTTAACTTTAAACGGTGAAAAATCTATTTTTATACAGTTGAATTCGGTTGTAATAACTGCGTCTTTTTCAGATATTTCAACGCTCTTTGGCTTAACTTCCGATAAATTATCCGCCAATTCGTCTATACACATTTCGTCCATAATGTTCTCGGCGTTTTCCGGATATTTGAATCTGTATACACCGTTTTCATATATAGTTCTGCAGATTCCACTTCAAAAATATTCTCAAAATTATTTATTTTAACTTCAGCAGGCAAGGATTTTTCTTCCGACACAAAACCGTCGGGAAAATAAATATCTGCCGGTTTTCCGTTATCCCAGATATTCATACCGGGAGCAATTTCAATAAGCAGAAAAATGTCATTTTTGCCTGCCTTAAGATTTTTTTTCGAAACAGTATACTTCTGTTCGTTTCCGAAGCAGTATGTACAGCCGATTTTTATTCCGTTAACAAAAAATACACATCTTATAATATATTTGTTTTCTGAAAAATCAAAAAGCAGGACTTCTTCCATACTATTGTATTCCACCTGAGTAAATTCAAGTACGCTTCTGTAACAGCTTACCGATTCTTTTCCTCTTTTATCTATTCTGTCAAGGTCAATTTCCATATCACCTTTTTCAGCCTGAAGTGCTTTTTTAAATGCTTCTTTTTCCTCCATACTTTTTGTTTCAGTTGTTTTTTCCCATATAAGCTTTTTAACCATTTTCTTTTCCTCCTAAGCTTAAAAATTCTTTATTCCATTATATATTACCAGAAAAAACTTTACAAGAGGATATTTTTGATTTTGAAGGTATATTTTTGACATAAAAAAGTTCTCTGCCGAACTTTTTACGTTCGGCAGAGAACCTTTTTAATTCATCGATTTAGACTCTGAAAGAGGTTGCATATTATCACATAGCATAAATATTGCCATGTATGTTTTGCCGTTCTGTGCGTTATCGTATACGGCTTTATATTTTTTTGTAAGTGCATTCTTTTGAAAGGTCAAATCATAAAGTTCAGTCTTTGAAAGATTACCGTTTTCATAGATTGCAACAGCAAGAGTTCCTTTTCCTTTTGATAATCTTCGGGAACAGA
>CAMCHB010000179.1 GCA_945874585.1 uncultured Clostridium sp.
TTTGTTTCCAGTGTTCCAAAATATCAAAAAATGTTGAGTTCTCATATTTCTACAACTACAGCAATTGTCGGTGCGGCAGCCTTATTAGCAGGGAGCATTGTTAACAATATAAACACTGAGAAAAAGAATGCAAAAGAAGCAACAGTTAGCAACGATGCTTTATTGACAATCATCAATTCTGAAATTGAAAAAAAACAATTAAATATCAAAACAAAGGAAGAGTCAATCAACAAATTGCAAAAAGAGATTGAAATTGAGAAAAAGGAAATAAAATCGTTACTAGATTTTGCTTTATCTATGCAGAGAGGAGGATAGAAGATGGATAAAATACTTGAACAACTAATCTCATCGTTACCTAACTCTCCTACGACTTTGTCAAAAAGCAATATACAAAAAATACATTCATATTTACCTGTTCCATCTGATTACAAAATCATTTGGGCTGACATTAGTTCATTCGGTGGATATCCATGTGGGTTAATTATTACAGACAAAGCACTAATTACAAAAGCATCAAAAAAAGAGATCAAAAACAATAATGAACTTATAAAAAAACAAAACAGACTCGAAAAGAAAAAAATCGCAAGTCCAAAAATCCAATACAGAATCATTCCTTGGGAATACTTTTCTCCAGAAGATTATGAAATAGAAAAAACTGGCTCAGAATCACAAGATATTGAATATTCTCTCAAATCAAGAGGAATAGAACTTGCGAAATTTAAAGGAAAAGCTTTCTTTGATGCATTTAATTCTTATAAAGACTACATCAACAAACAACAAGCCATGACTGAGGATGCACTTAGGAATACAACATTCAGTAGTATAAATACTGTTAATGCTGAAGGAGTTCTGTTTAATGCAACATATGGAAAAGATACAACAAAAACCGGTCATGGAATATACGCAGAAGAAGCAGGTTCGCTGATTGACAAGATCAATGGTGAAGATTCAACAGTAGTTGGAAGAGATAATGCAAAGAATGGACCTGATAAAATCGTCAATTCTGTAGCAGTGCAATGTAAATATTGTAAAACTGCTAATCAATCCATAGATGCATGTTTTAGAAAGGACCCCAACACTGGTAAAAAAGTATTCCGATATCTCGATTTGAATAATGAGCCAATGAAAATTGAAGTTGCATCTGATCAATATATCGATGCAATTAATCGTATGAAGAAAAAAATTGTAAATGGCGAAGTTCCAGGAGTGGATGATGCTAATAAAGCATATGATATAGTTAGAAAAGGTAAAATCACATACACTCAAGCCAAAAACCTTGCAAAAGCAGGAACAATTGAGTCTCTAACTTATGATACAGTTACTGGAGCAATTAATTGTATATCAGTGTTTGGAATATCTGCAGTTGTAACTTTTTCTACTGTTTTATGGTCTACTCATGATTTAAATAAAGCAGCAAAAACAGCCTTGTTGACAGGCATTCAAGTGTATGGATTTACTTTCCTTGGTGGAATATTAGCTTCTCAATTATCTAGAACTGCGATTCCATCTACCATTAATCCATTCATAAACAACTTTGTCCAACACATTAACCCGCAACTCGTTCAAAATGTCATCAACTCTTTTAGGACGCTTGCAGGAAAAACACCAATCTATGGAGCATCTGCGCAAAAAAGTTTTGTCAAGTTTTTGAATTCTACAGCGATTACTCAATGTGCAATGTTTATTGTTTTTGCAATTCCAGATACTTATAAAGTATTATTTTCAAAAATATCATTATCACAGTATTTTAAAAATATGTCATCACTAAGCACCTCGTTCATTGCATCAACCGTTGCTTCTGTAAGCATAGGCGCTAAAGCAGGACAAGCTGTTGGTGAAAAATTTGGGAAAAAAGCAGGAGCAACTGTAGGAATGGCTATTGGTGCAGTTGGAGGATTAACCGCATCATGCGCAACAAGGGCGATAGGCAGATTATTTAAAGAAGATGACTTCGTAATTTATTCTCGATTAATCAATGCTATTCTCATCAATTGTTGCATTGAATACATGCTTTCAAGTGAAGAGATGGATGTATTACTAGATATGCTTAATGATGACGAAAAGAACTTAAAGCAATTATACGAAAAATTAATTAATTCATCTTCTCAGGAACAGGATATCATTTCCTATATTACCCCAATAATTCAAGAAGTAATTAGTAAACGAAACGTTGTAAATAATACAGATGAAGAAATATCAGATGTTATGGAATCGATAATAATGAATGGAGGATTGTCATATGCAATGTGATTGCTGTGGAAAAAAGAAAAAATTGTTCGAATCGTATGCTTTAGTGCAAACTAAATACGGTTCGTTGAATCTTTGTGTAAAATGCAATGATATTGCATATAAAGTTCGTGATGATGCAAATGATATGAATATCGATGAATTTCAAAATCACATAGATGAATGGGAAAAAAGATCAAAAAAACCATCAGAAAAGTTTTTAAAATGGCGAGAAGATTTTTTAAAACCATTGAAAACTAAGATTCGTAATTCCAAGAAAACAATTGAATAATTTACGTTTTGAGCAGAAGAGTATCTTCTGCTTTTTTAATGAAAGGAAAATCAAATGAACAAAACAATCAAGAACACAATCGTCTTCACCAACGGAGACAGCGTAATAATCAACGAATCAGTTACATTACCACTTAAGGAAAAGGTAATGTACAAAATCAAGAATTCTGAAAAGAATGCCATTATTGTTACCAGTAATGGCGAAACTGTTATTCCTATTAACAACATATTATTTGCCACTTCTTCACCATTCAATGTTGAAGAAAAGGAATTGGATGGATGTTATGAAATCTAATTTCGAAGTAAAAATCAAT
>CAMCHB010000180.1 GCA_945874585.1 uncultured Clostridium sp.
TATGTGTATAAGAGACAGTTATTGCATTGAGTAAAATATCATCACTCTTTCCCCCGATATTCTTTTCTACAAAATCTTCAAAATTCACTGAATGGCTTTCGCTCTGCAAAATGTCTTCGCAAAGACGACAATAAAGCAAAAAAGCCTCATCAGATGATTTCACATGTGGATTTGGTGCAAAATATGTCTTAAACCAAAATACAAGATATTTTGTAAGATTCTCATCATCAAATGTATATAAATAGTTATGTATTCTAAAGCTATCTTTTGTTCTATCCTCCAAACCAAGCTGACAAGCCTGCTGATAGGCGGTCCTCTTATAACCTTTTAAATTTGCCTCTGCAAAATTCTTTGCCTCCTCCCACGGAATACTTCTTGCCATATCAGGATAAACTTCAAGCAAAGCTTTAAGATTTGCCAATGTAAAATTTCTATATCTAGCAAATGGTGTAAATGACATAATTCTATTCCTCCTCGATTAAAGATGGGCAACTCTCAATAACTTTGTTCATAATATGAATCAAAACATCAACTACTATCGAATTACCTGCCTGCTGATACATAGATGTATCTGATACTACTATCTTAAAGTTGTCTGAGAATCCCATAAGACGTAAGCACTCTCTTGGTGTAAGCTTTCTCAATCTTCCATCTGTTGTAACATAATTATCTACTCCAGCTCTATGCATTTTGTGCATGGTCGTAAGTAATGGTCTCGCAACATCTAAGTCAGTCTTTGGTTTACTATAAAAATTCTTTGTTCCTGTAGCCATTACATATTTAGCTACTTTTTCGGATAAAAAATATTTTTCAAGTTCTGGTATCTCTTTCTCTTTCGCATCCTCTTCTGACTGAAAAACAAAATCCCCATGCCAATTAAACTGTTGATTCTTCTTCTGACATAGTTGTACTTCACCATCAATTTGCGTGAATCGTTTTGAAAGATTTTTTTCTTTTGTTACAAATTCTACTCCTTTCTTCGGGAGAAAATATCCTCCAGGAGCATTATCCATAAGAAAGTCCTTCATTTTTTTCTTTAACAAAATTGGGTCTGGGAAACTAAATTCTTTTACCAAATCTAAATCCTCACGGAATCCTACAACAAATAATCGTTCTCTATTCTGTGGAATACCATAATTCTTTGAATTCAAAATCGACCATGTAAATTTATATCCCAATTCCGAAAAAACTTGTTGCATTTTCTCCCATGTTTTTCCTCCATCATGTGTGGTAACAGCTTTTACATTTTCATAAATAAAAACCTTCGGTTTTATTTCATCAATTAGTCTAGCATACTCATAAAAAAGCGTTCCTCTTGTATCATCCAAACCACGCTGTTTACCAACCAAAGAGAAAGATTGGCAAGGGCTTCCACCGACAAAGAGATCCACCTGACCAGCATATTGCTCGCCATTCAAGAATGCAACATTCCAATGGAACTGCTCATCTTTTATATTATAATTTGCCATATATGATGCCTTTACTTTATTTCTCTTTTCCATTCCTTCATAAAGAGAATCTACATATTTCTTTCTAGCACTCCAGTCGTCTCCCATGGCTTCAAGTTTTTTTTGGACATCCATATAATTAATTTTCTCATGCAGCTGACTTGCTCGCTGTGACAAATCCTGTACTTTGCGAATTATCTTCTTTCCATCAAGAGCTTCAAGTTTTTCATAAGCTGAATAGACCAACTCCGATATACTTCTCCAATCGATATCATCGACACTATCAAACTCAATATCTTTTCCAAGATCATCAAGTGAGTTATCTTTCTTATAGTCATTTGAAACTTCAAGTATAACTTGTAATTCTCGAAGTTTTGCCTGTTGCTCAGATCCCTGTCCAATTTCAGCTAAAAACTTTTTATACTCTTTTACCCTCGAGGCTTTTACTCCCTTCATAGAAATAACATTTTTTAATATTTTTTCCACTAATTCTGAATCTTGTTTCGGAAATGAATCAATCTTACAGAGAACAGTTTCATATTCATTTAGTGCTTCTGTCAACATACCGTCCAACTGATTTTTATACAAATCTTCTACTTCATCATTAAATTGTATTTTTTTGATGATCTTCGATAATGATTTTAACTCATTTCCGATTTCATCTATGTTCATACCTATTTTCTTTGTAAGAATTGCCACATCTCCATTATCACATGCAAAAACTATTTCATTCCTTATCTGCATTCTCTGCAATGCATGCTCTATTGCTCCAATACCACTAAAAACTGTCGCTAATCTAATCATTATATTAGTTCTCTCCTTCTGCATCTGAACTACTCTCGACCATCTCCATAATGTCACAAATATCACAGTCAAGGGCGTTGCAAATTTTCTGTAAAATTTCCGTGTTTACATTCTCATTCTTGGATAATTTGGCTATGGATGTTGGACTAATCTTTGCTTTTTGAGCCAAATCCTTTTTTAACATATCTTTGTCAATTAACAGTTTCCAGAGCTTTTTGTAGCTTATTGTCTGCATTTCTTTCCTCCGTTTGGGTTAAAAATCACCCTATTTTTATATTATAATCCATCATACCACACAAACATTTGTTTGTATATACTTATTTTCAAAAAATTTCGCGTTCTTGAAAATTAAATTCACGATTAGTTTTGTGAATTCCGCAAATTTGTTATTTCCAGCCGTTATTTCTGTTGTTTTCTATTAAGATGTAGAAGCAGAGGAACTATATCCCTCTGCCTATATTCCACTGCTTTTCCTGTTCCTTTTCATGCACATCATTCCCGCCGACAGTCTCATCATAAATCTTCTGATACTCTTCATACAGTTGAACCCCATCAAGTTTCACCCC
>CAMCHB010000181.1 GCA_945874585.1 uncultured Clostridium sp.
CCCCTGCCCTAATGCCATAAGAATATATCTAAACAAAAGAGCCCAGAAAAATCTGAACTGCCCTGTGATCGCAAGTGATATAAAAACTTCAAAAATAGCGATCATAAATACGGTAAGTACCTGCGCAATTATCATATTCATTTTTCTGTCAACGCCTACTTTGAATGCTCGAAGATATCTTCCCATGAGTATAAATAAAATCCAATATATGCCAAGTGACATTCCAAGATTTGCGGTTCCAAGTAAATGACCTGTGACATTATTGTCTTTTACGAAGTTATACCAGACTATTCCAAAAGATGATGTAGCTATTGCTGACGTAATCAGCATGCAAAAATACCTATAATAATATTTTTTACTTGAATTTAAACTATCTGAATTCATCTTCCGTTACCATTTCTTCCTTCATCTTTCCATTGCACTAAACTTTCACACTTTCATCAGATAATAAGGTCCCTCTTATTACACATTACTTATATTTATGTCTGTTTTTTTAGTACTGACTAAATAATAACACCGATGGCTAAATTTATCAATACTCATTACTATGTTTTTTAGCCGTGACTATCTTTATTAATTAGTAATAATATACAAAATTAAAGTAAAAGCTATAACTAAAGAAAGGATATCTATGCTTGTAGACTATATTTTGATAGGAAAAAGAATAAAAGATTACAGAAACAAATGTGGATTTACACAGGCTGCATTAGCCGAAAAGCTTGATGTTTCCGTCGGTTTTATAAGTCAGATTGAGCGTGGCATCACAAAACCAAACCTTGAAATGCTTGCTTCGATTGCATCTGTTGTTGACTGCGATATTGCCGATTTAGTTAGCGATGCTAAAGTAACCACTAAAAATTATATGATGGATGAGTTCAATGAATTATACAGTAAACTGTTACCTAGTGAGCGCAAGCTTCTTTATAACATGGTAGAATATCATCTGCAGTCATCGCGGAAATAAAGCTCTGAATACAGGAATAATCCGTCTGATTCATACATAGATGCAAAAATACCGCACGATGCATCAGTCTTTTACTGATATATCGTGCGGTATCTTCTATAAACATACTGTGGGCATTTGCAATTTCAGCCGTCAATCATAACCTTACAATCTTTTTTATAGCAGGCTATACCATATTTTATATAATTTTTCATTCCATCCTGCCTTAACCTTGCAACATAATCTTTCTTTGCAATCTGTCTTAATGCTTTTTCGCAGGATGTGTCCAGATCACCGTCTTCTGCGTATTTTAGTTCTACAACTATTCCTGTTCTGTTATCCGGCACTTCTATAAGTATATCACTATATCCTATTCCCGACTCTGCATTTGATTTTACAAGCCAGTTATCCTTATAGCCAAAAAGCCCAAGTAAAATTCCATGATAGAAATTTTCCTTTTTATCTTTTGCCACTGCTGTATCTCTTATGCTGATAGTATTCCACAAATAGTCTCGAAAAAGCTGCCCTATTTTTTCGGGCTCCTTATCTAAAAACGCATTACAAAATCCATCAAGTTTTTTTCCATCACTTTTAGTCACACCGTCAAACCATTCCCTGATCTGTTTTATAAACAGATTATGAATTTCTCTGTTCGGAATTATCAATTTATATTTTCCATCTTTTGTACGTCCATTATGTGTCAGGTATCCTGTTGTAAAAAGCACACTCCATAGATTATCAATCTTTTTATCTATTTCATTATATGTGAGTTCCTGCTCAATGCTTTTTTCTATACTTTCACCTGATATCAGACTTTCTATCTCACTCTTAGTCTGTATATTTGCCTTTTCAATAAAGCGTCGGACGATCGAATTTCCACTTGAATTAGACCAAAAATCCTGAGGCATCGCATTCTCATCATCCATTAATAAGTCTATATAATTAATAACGTCCCATGGACAGTATACTTCTGTATTTCCAAACCTATATCCGTCATACCATGCCTTTATTTCTTCAAAATGCGATGATAATCCATAATCATTTAGGATTTTTCTAACTTCATCATCAGTAAATCCAAATTGTTCATCAAATCTGGTGTCCAGAATAGACAGCACTTTGAAATTATTTATTCCTGTAAAAATACTCTCTTTTGATACACGAAGACACCCTGTCACTATTGCAAATTTTAAATAGTCATTTGTTTTTAATGCCTGACCTAAAAGTCCACGTATCAATTCGGTCATCTGATCATAATAGTCATGTGAAAACGCTTTATCCAATGGCACATCATATTCATCAATAATAACTATAGTCTTCTTGCCATAGTGCTTATTTAATAGCTGCGACATAACTCTTAACGATGAAATTACCACTCCTTTATCCATATGATATTTTCCATCTTTAATATTTATCAAGCCACGATATTGTTCTTTTTCCACGTCGATCAGTTTATCACTCTGCAGCAGAAAAGAAGAGCAACTGGCCATGGCGCCGATCTGCTGGACCAGCGCATCAAACGCCTCATCATATGTAAGCCCATTGATATCCTTAAACGAAATAAAGATTACAGGATATTTTCCCATATATTCATCGCAAAGTTTTTTATTTCCGGATATATATAAACCATCAAATATTTTTTTATCTGTGCCAATTTCGAAAAAACTTTTAAACATGCTCATATTAAGGGTTTTTCCAAACCGTCTTGGTCTTGTAAACAGATTCACTTTTCCCCATGTCAATAAAAGCTGCTCTATTAATTTTGTTTTATCAATGTAATAAAATCCCTCTTGACGGATTTCCTCAAAATTTTCAATTCCGACCGGCAATTTTAATCTGTTATACATTGAACCCTCCGAAA
>CAMCHB010000182.1 GCA_945874585.1 uncultured Clostridium sp.
AGATCAGCCTCGGTCTCGTGGGCTCGGAGATGTGTATAAGAGACAGCTTCTCTGATCCATAAGTTCTTCAAGTCTTTTTTCTTTATCTTCTTTAAACGCAAAAAACTGCTCGTCAGTTTTTAAATTATTTCTGACAAGCAGTCTTGTTTCATTTGATATTTCTTCCATCTTTCGTACATCAGCACGAATAGCAGGAGATAATTTTTGATAAGGATACTTTTTAGGAAATACTCTTAATAGATAACAATAGTGAATATATAAAGCATAAAATCCTTTTGGCTTTCGTTTTTTATAATAGTTAGCATTATACTTTTTCTTGTTACCATATTCTTCTATAAAAGGTACTCGTTTGATATATTCTTCATCAATTCTTTGCTTAATTCTATCAATAGAATATTCATTGCCAAAATATCTTTCAATACGGATATTTTTCTTATATGGACTTCTTTTTATACTTAACTTATTACCTCTATAAATTAACTCATAGTCCATTGCTTTCATTAAATCTTCAAAGTCATAATAAGAAGTAGCCATACCTATTGCTCTATCTAAATCATTTTTTGCAATAGAGTAATAATTAACTTTATTGTTATTATCTTTTTGGTAATTAGCAAAATTAATTCTACTATTTCTACAAGGCTTTTCTTTTAGTACCGACAAGCCGTATTCTTCACATAAAGAATCTGATAATCTTCTTAATTCTGCATAAGTTTCTCTTTTATCATAATATCTTTTTCCATCTTTAAATGATACGGAATTTATTACAAAATGATTATGATAATGATTAGTGTTAAGATGTGTACTAACAACAACCTCAAACCTATCTCCCCACATTTCTTCGGCAAGTCTTACTCCAATAGCGTGACATTGTTCCGGAGTAACTTCTCCCTCTGCAAATGACTGAAAGGCGTGAAAGCCAAGTATTCCCCCTGTCTTACCATATTGTTCTTTTGTAATAGTCATTTCTTCTAATGCAGTTTTAGGATTGCAATTCACACCAGACACATAAAATTGTTTTTCTGTTTTATAATCTGCTTCAACATAATCAATAACATTGTGTAAATCATAATAACTATCTTTACCATAATCACTATTGATAGTCTTTTCAATATTAGTAGTATAATCTATTACATTATCTAATCTCTTTTCTATTTTCCATATTCCTGTCGTTGCAATCTTTCTCACTCCTTTCATTTTTGGTATAAAAAAAGAGCAAACCATTTCTGATTTACTCAATAAATTGTAATTTAGCGAATAGTAACTTAATTTTCTTTTTTATTAAACATATGGCGTACTTTATCTATTCGATTATTTGGTCTACGTGATTGAATAACTGGTTCACAAGTAGCAATTTGATAACCTTTTAATTCTGTCAAAAAAACTGCTTGCCCATTTGTATATAGAGTTAAAGTATTACGATATTCATTAATACAACGTACAGGAATATGTCCTGTAAAAATAATTTCATCATTTTTTGATTGACTAGTTTCAATTATTGCACAATGTTTTTGTGCATCATTATATGCACGAGAAAGGTATCCCTGTGGTGTAAAAAGTATAAACGAAAGATATGGCTCTAATAATTGCGTTCCCGCTTTTTTCAATGTTTGTTCAAGTACAATTGGGGCAAGAAAGCGAAAATCCGAGGGAGTACTAACAGGGCTATAATAAACACCATATTCAAAACATATTTTACAATCTGTCACTTTCCAACCATACAATCCTTGCTCCAGTCCATAATCAATACCTTCTCTTACTGCATTTTGAAAACTTTGATTTAAATAACCGAGTGAAACTTTGCTTTCGTACTGTATTCCACTGCCAATTGGAAGTGGAGTTATTGATAATCCAATTGATGCCCAAAATGGATTTGGTGGTACTTCAATATGAATAGTATAATCTGCCTTTTGTAATGGCTTTTCCAAATAAATTACAGTTGGATCTTCGATTCTTATGTTTATGTGATATTTTTCAGTCAACAGAGAACAGATAACTTCTAACTGCACTGTTCCTAAAAAAGAAATGATGATTTCATGTGTTATCGTATCAACATAATAACGTAAAAGAGGATCAGTATCTGCAATTTCTGTAAGAGCATCCAATAATTTTTCTCTCTCTTCTATTTTTATCGGTTCAATTCTTGTTCGTAGCATTGGTACAGGCTTGTCATTCCATACATTGCATGGCAAAATCTTTTCATTTCCTATAATATCGTTCAATCTTAATGTATTGTTAGGTATAATAAAAATATCTCCAGAACAAACTATTTCTGTCTGTATCATTTCTCCATTTGAAGGAATATATATTTCTGTAAGTTTCACTTTCTTTTTTTCTGACAATACAATTGTATCTCGTAAGTGTAATGTTCCACTGTAAAGACGCAAATAAACTAATCTTTGCTTATGGTCTGTATATTCAATTTTAAAAACTCTTCCACATAGTTCTGAATAATTCTTATTCATTTCAGGACAAAAAAGATTTGAAATAGCTTCAATGAGTTGTTGAGTTCCTATATTATTTTTAGCACTTCCATGGTATATAGGAAACAACGAACCTTTTTTAACACACCTATATTCTTCATACGTTAATTCTTGTATAGTCAATTTTTCTCCTGCAATATATTTTTCTAAAAGTTTATCATTTTTGGAAATTACAGGATCCCATTCATCTAAATCAATGATATTTTTAATTGATATTTCTGGAGTTAATGTTACATTTTGCATAACAATAATATCATTTGAAAGTTTTTCTTTGATATTTTGATAAATATTATTTAAGTTAATTCCATACTGATCTATTT
>CAMCHB010000183.1 GCA_945874585.1 uncultured Clostridium sp.
TCCATATATAATGTAAGCATCGGAAAATATATTTTAGGAAAGAGAGGTAATTAATTATATGTCTTTTATAGAAAGTATGAAAGAACAAGCAAAAAAGGATATTAAAACAATAGTGCTTCCTGAGAGTGAAGATATAAGAATTCTAGAAGCTACTCAAATAGTCTTAAAAGAAGGATATGCTAATATAATATTAATAGGAAATAAAGATGAAGTAATGGAATTAGCTAACAAAAACAACATAGACTTAACAGGAGCACAAATTGTAAATCCATTAACATCGAGTAATCTTAGTAAATATTGTAACGATTTATATGAACTTAGAAAAAACAAGGGAATTACTTTAGAACAAGCGCAAGAACTTTTAAAAACAAATAGTAGATATTTTGCAACAATGATGGTAAAAGAAGGAGATGCTGATGGATTCGTTTCTGGAGCATCACATCCAACTTCAGATACATTAAGACCTGCTCTTCAAATTTTGAAGGCTGCACCTGGAACAAAATTGGTATCTGCATTCTTCGTAATGGTATTGCCAGACAAAGAGTTTGGAGATGATGGAGTATTTATATTTGCAGATTCTGGATTAAACGAATATCCAGATGCAGATGCCTTATCTGAGATTGCAATATCGTCAAGCAAGAGTTTTAAAGAGCTAATTGGAGACGAACCAAAGGTTGCAATGCTTTCGTATTCAACACATGGAAGCGCACATTCGCCATTAACAGATAAAGTTATAGAAGCAACCAAATTATTAAAAGAGAAAGCACCAGATTTAATAAGTGATGGAGAAATTCAGTTAGATGCTGCAATTATTCCAGAAGTTGCCGAAAGAAAGGCTCCAGGCAGCCCTCTACAAGGTAAAGCAAATATATTGATATTCCCAGATTTGGACGCCGGAAACATCGGCTATAAACTAACACAAAGGTTCGGACACGCAGAAGCATATGGACCATTATGCCAAGGTGTTTCTAAAGCCGTAAACGACCTATCAAGAGGTTGTTCAAGTCAAGACATTGCTGGAGTTGTAGCAATAACAACAGTGCAGGCTCAAAAAATAAACTAGGAGTTACACTCGAATACAACAATCGAAATAATTTATGTTTTTGCAAAATTAAACTGGAGATGCGCCTTGAGGGGTCGAATGAGCCCCGACCAAGCATGACATGTTTAATTTAAAAAAACAAATTATTTCGATTGCAAGTGAGGTAATGAAAAACACAATAAGGAGGTAATTTATGAAAATTTTAGTTTTAAACTGTGGCAGTTCTTCTCTTAAATATCAGCTTATAGATATGGAGAATGAAAAGGTAATTGCAAAAGGTTATTTTGAAAGAATTGGTAATTACGATTCGTTTGTAACCCATAAAGTTAATGGAGAAAAGTATAGATATGACGTAATTGCTAGAGACCACGGCGAGGCTATTAAGTTTGTGTTAAAGCAATTTACAGATGAAAGATATCCCGTTATAAAGAGTTTGGATGAAATAGCTGCAATAGGACACAGAATTGTTCATGGTGGGGAAAAGTTCCAAAAATCTTGTATTATAACAGAAGAGGTAAAAAAAGGAATTGAAGATGCTGTAAGATTTGCACCACTTCATAACCCAGCACATTTACAAGGAATAAAAGCTTGTGAAGTCAATTTGCCAGGCAAACCTAATGTTGCAGTATTCGACACGGCATTCCATCAAACTTTAAAAAAAGAACAATATTTATATCCAATTCCATATGAATACTACGAAAAATATGGAATAAGAAAATATGGATTCCATGGAACATCTCATAAATACGTTTCATTAGAAATTGCAAAATTACTAGGAAAACCAATAGAAGAACTAAAAATAATAAATTGCCATATAGGCCAAGGCGTAAGCCTATGTGCCATTCAAAACGGAGTCAGTGTAGACACAACAATGGGGCTTACACCATTAGGAGGAGTTGCAATGGGCTCACGTTCTGGAGATTTAGACCCATCAGTGGTAACATACTTGATGTCTAAGGAAAATATGAATCCTGCTCAAATTGATGAAATATTAAATAAGCGTTCTGGATTATTAGCACTTTCTGGAATATCATCTGACAACAGAGACGTAGAAAGAGCAATAGCGCAAGGAGACGAAAGAGCTATATCATCGCTAAAAGAATATGACTTCATAATAGCCCAATACATAGCCAAAATGGCTGTTACAATGAACGGAGTAGATGTAATAACATTTACAGCTGGAGTAGGGGAGAAAGGTCCAATTTCTAGAGCAGGAATATGTAGCCATTTAACATTTATGGGAGTATTATTAGACCCTGATAAAAACAACTCTGTAAGAGATACAGAAAAAGAAATCTCGAGTGAAAATTCAAGAGTAAAAGTTTGGGTAGTTCCAACAAACGAAGAGCTAATGATAGCAAGAGAAACAATGGAACTTGTAAAATAAATATTAACTTCGCCCAAAAAGGGGCGTACATATTGGGCGAAAAGAAAGGACAGAAAATGAAAGTATTAGTTTTAAATTGTGGTAGTTCATCACTAAAATATCAATTGATAAATATGGACACAGAAGAGGTTATGGCAAAAGGAACTTATGAGAGAATAGGAGAGCAATCTTTTGTTACTCATAAGGTTAATGGAGAAAAATTTAGATTTGAACATCCTGTAAAAACACATAAGGAAGCAATCGATTTTATGACAGAATTATTATTAGACCCTAAATACAATACAATAAAGAGTCTAGCTGAAATTGACGGAATTGGACACAGAGTTGCTCAAGGAGCAGACAAGTTTAGCTCATCAGTTATAAT
>CAMCHB010000184.1 GCA_945874585.1 uncultured Clostridium sp.
GAAAATGATGATTATGAATTAAAAAATATTGAAATGGGGAGAAAAGAAGAAAAAGACATTAGTGATCGCTTAAGGAAAATGGTTGGAAAATGCAAAAGGATATACAGTCAGGCAGATAAAGGTAATGCGTCAAATATTGTTCTTGAAGAAGAGACAGTTCATACAATGATCGAAAGTATTGCAGAAGAGAATGTTGCCATTACCTGTGGCAGTCATGATTATAATATGTTGAATTATAAACAAGTTGATGATGCTCTTTCTTTGGCAAAAACAGGAGAAAATACTGAAACTGAATTTTTTGTAATTAATACAAGTGGTGTTTGGATATATAATAAACTTCAATTTAAAAACAAAGATTTATATGTAACATCAGCAACAGCTGCATTTGATGATAATATGAGTCCACATATTGTGCAGATAGAAAAAATTCAGGTATATGATTGGAACTATACTGATAAAGGGTGGATTATATGGGAGAAGGCATTATCAAGAAATCAAGAAATGGATATGCATGTTTTTTATAGAATTTTGCCACTTGATGAACAGTGCAGAGAATTAGGAAATAAATGTATTACACCGGTTAGTTACTTTTGCAATAATCTGTTCCTCGTAGATTGGAATCAAAACAGTTTGGAAAATATAGAGTTTAATGATTTGTTTGAGTTTTTATACACAATGAAGTATGGGGAGAAAATTGATGAAAAAAAATATGCATCAGGCATTCCTAAAGTAGAATTTGAAGAAGTGGTCACAACTTATTTTGATATTTCAATAGAAACCTTGGAAATATATGCTCAATACGATGACGTGAAGGGGGTATATCCATGGGAAGCAATTGGTCCATGGAATCTAATTCAACAATTCCAACCTTTCCCAGAAGTAGTGAATTGTATAGAAAATGAGGATGGATCATTAACTTTGACAGTAGAAGCTGTTTTTCAGGAAGAAGGAACAGATTGTTCATTCAGACATGAAGTGACAATCCGAGAAGAAGGTGACAAGTGGATATATTTGGGAAACTGTATTGAACGTGAGGGAGCATATAAAATTCCAGAATATAAACCGCGAAGAGATTTTTAAGTAAATTAAGAAAATAGATTTTTTTATAACTGATATTGTAATTGGAGAGGAAGAGTATGAAAGTTAGATTAATGATCATTATTGGTGTCATTAGTTTTCTACTAGGAGGATGTAATAAAATACAAAAAAATTCAAATCAAGTACAATTAGTTCAAAGAACTGAAGAAATTCTGGTAGAATCCGAAGATTTGGCAGATGATTATTTTCATATATACAAAGAAAGATGGAATCAAAGCAATAGAAATTCATTGAAATTACAACAAGACATTATTGAATATTTAGGCAGAAAAAACTATATTGCGGTTGACATAAATAATCAAATAGATATGGTAAATGGAGAACTAGTGAAAAAATTTTGCAAGAATGTGCAAAACGAGGTTAATGATAGTATAACAATTTTTTCTATTATGGAATCAGGAGGATTTGTGAGATATGATTTAAACTCTCAAAATGGGGAAATTTATGCCATATGTAGTAATATGACTTGGGATCAGGACGCTCCAGAAGCTGAGTACATTAATGAATTTCAAGTACAATCATGGAAGTATACAAAAAATGGGTATTTTTTCATAGAAGAATATGATCGACAGGGATATGATGGATATCATGGGAAAATTGGATTTCGTGTGGAACCATTGGATGAAGCATGTCGGGAGTTGAATAGAAAGTATGTTATGCCAGTAGGTTATGCTGGAAATAAGTTATTTATAACGAATTGGAATCAAAGTGATTATTCACAACTTGATTTTTATGATCTATATGAGATTATGTATCTTTTAAAATATGAAAAATATGTTCCATATAATTATAGTCAAGAAGGAGTAGAATATTATATTCCAAAACAAGATTTTGAGGAAGTTATTCAAACATTTTTAACAGTTGAAAGTGAAGTATTAGAGTCTAATGCCATTTATAATGCAGAAACAAAAACGTATTTGTACAGACCAAGAGGATTATATGAAGTAGAATATCCAGAATATCCGTATTCGGAAGTGGTCGGATTTACAGAGAATAGCGATGGGACAATTACACTTACGGTTAATGTGGTATTTCCTTATAATGGAGATTCCCAAGTGTATTCGCATGAGGTGGTGGTACGCCCTTTAGATAATGGAGGGGTGCAATATGTATCCAACAGGATTATTCCATCTGAAGATAATCAAGAGGAAACATGGTACACTCCCCGATTGACAGAAGAAGAATGGAAGGAGATATATGGGGGTAAATGATGCAGGATATAAAATGGCTAATTAAAAATTACGGATACCTGATACTGATATTTTTGATTGTTATAATAGCAGGGGTGACATATTGGGGAAAATTACACACAGAAGATAGGAATGTGGCAGAGGAGGTATGGGAGCCACCTGTGGAAACCCAAAATAATGAAACAGTACCTACAGAAGATTCAAATTCAGAGGACTCAACAGAGTCGGCATATTGGTTTATCCCGCAAGCGAATGACTGTTTGATTTCTGATGAGGAAAAAGAGCAGTTACAAAGAGAGGCTCTTTCAGCAGCGGAATTAGTAAACGGAATATATAGAGAAGCTGAAATTGTAGATGAGCCAAACTATTCTTCCGGTCTAAGTGAATTTACAAGCGAGCAACGTAAGGCTGTAGTACAGGAATTAGGAAAAAATGGGCTGGTAAGTGTAGAAGAAGATACCAATATGCAGAATTATGAGAAAATAGAGACATTTTATG
>CAMCHB010000185.1 GCA_945874585.1 uncultured Clostridium sp.
TCTGCAAAGTTTTTGATGCCCAAATGGAAAAATACACCATAAAAAGCAATTTAAATTCTTGTAAGATATTGTTTTTTTTCGTATTTTTGCAAAAAAAGAAATAAAATGCTTTATTCAATCATTACAATCAACTTTAACAATTGTGATGGTTTGCGTCGCACTATTGAGAGCGTAGTAAACCAAACCAATGCTGACTATGAATATATCGTTATTGATGGTGGCTCAACCGATGGTAGTGTTGATGTTATCCAAAAATACTCTGACAGAATATCCTATTGGGTGTCAGAAAAGGATGATGGAATCTATAATGCTATGAATAAAGGTGTACGGCATGCACATGGTGACTATTGTTTATTTCTTAATTCTGGAGATTCATTTTATGATAAACATGTCTTGAATAAAAACTTACTTTCAGACAATAAGAGTGATATCGTTGTGGGAAGATTAGTTTCTGACTCTGATGGGAGGGAGTTGTTTTCTCCACCGAGTGATGATATATCTATGTATTATTTTTATACTAGCACTTTACCTCATCAAGCGAGTTTTATCAAAACAAAACTGTTAAAACAATATCCTTATGATGAATCACTAAAAATTGTGTCTGATTGGAAATTCTTTGTTGAAACAATAATTTTTCATCATTGTAAAGTGGGATTTATTGACGTTCCGATTGCAAAGTTTGATATGACAGGTATTAGTACGTCTAATGCAAGTAAAACATGGGATGAAAAAATGAAAGTTCTGCGTCAGATGTTTCCTGATAGAGTTTTGGAAGACTACAAGAGAATGAAAGATTCAGAGTGTCTAACCCAAACTTTAACTCCTCAATTACGTGTTAACTATCGATTGGATAGATATATTTTTAGTATAGTACGAATACTTTTAAAATTAAGAAAAAAATGAATACGCAAAAAGTATCTATTTTGGTTCCAATTTATAATGTGGAGAAATATCTTCCAAAATGTTTAGAGTCTGTTTTCGCGCAGACATATAAAAACGTTGATTATGTTTTTGTGGATGATTGCTCATCGGATAATAGTCTGAATGTTCTAAAACAATCTTTAGCAAAAAACAATATACCAGACGATAAATATACTATCGTGTCACATAGTATTAACGAGGGAATTGCGGTGTCACGTGCAGATTGTATTGCTAATGCCAAAGGAGATTACGTACAATTTGTTGATAGTGATGATTGGATTGAACCGACAATGACCCAGGAAATGGTAGATGCGACAAAGAATGGGGAAGTCGATATTGTTGGATGTCATTATGTAAAGGACTATTTGAATGCTGAAACAACATTTCATAAGGAGTCATATAGTTGTTCGACATCGGAGAACTTGATTAGATCGATAAACTATGATATATCAACTGTGTTGTGGAAATTATTAATAAGAAGAACATTGTTTGATAATTTTGGCATTACACCTCATGTTGATATTGTTGAAGATTATATTATATCAATAAAACTCTTTTTCTACGCAGACACCTTTGCTGTTGTTGATAAGTATTTGTATCACTATGTTCAATATAATCAGGGAAGGGTTTCATTCCAAACTCTACGAAGTATAAACAATCATATAAAAGGGGTAAAAGAGGTAGAAGCGTTTATAAACGAAAAGGGGATTCGGACAAAAAAAGTAGTCGAATTGTTGAATCTAAGAAAATTCAATATAAAGAGTAATTTCTTAACGCGAGGTCTGTTTAATATTGCAGCATATAAGGAAACTTTTCCGGAATCAAATAAGGAATGGCGTAAGATTGGCTATTCACGAAAAGAACGTATAAAGTTTTGGCTTGCTGAAAAGCAATTGTATTTTGTGTTGGTTTTAATAATGAAGATGTAATATGGAGAAAAAAGCAAAGGTATCTGTTTTGGTGCCATTTTATAATGTAGAGAAGTATGTGGGTAGATGTGTTGAATCACTATTCTCTCAGACATATTCCAATATAGAATATGTCTTTGTGAATGATTGCACACCAGACAATAGTATGGATATTATCAATGAACATATTGATAAATTCAATGTTAGGAATAAGTGTGTAATCATAAATCATGAGGTAAATAAAGGAATCTCTGCATCGCGAAATGATTGCCTTGATAATGCCACAGGAGACTATATCCTTTTTATCGATAGTGATGATTATATTGATAAAGATATGGTAGAACTATTGGTAAAGGCCGCCATAGAAAACAATGCCGATATCTCAGGGTGTGGCTATATAGAGGAATATAAAGATCGCAGTGTAGAGATGCCACAACGATATACGAATAATCATGTCGAAATGATGCGTGCAATTACATTGCTTACAATAAAAGGCGTGATGTGGAAATTGTTGATTCGCAGAAGTATCGTAGAAGAAAATCAAGTTCGTTTCATTCCTGATAACACGATGGTTGATGACTATTTGTTTTGCTGTCAGGTGTTCTTTTATGCAAAAAGGTTTGCATCGGTCGACAAATGTATGTATCACTATATACAATACAATCCAAATAACTATAGCAAAACCAGAGAGTTTAATATCACGAGTCAGGCAAAAGCAATTATCAAAACAGAAGAATTCTACAAAGAAAACGGAGTTTATGAGCTTGTAAAGGATGAACTGCTCCAAAGGAAGTTTATTTCCAAACTACCTCTCTTGCTTAACAAGAATTGTTATAATGTGAAACTTTGGCGAGAACTGTTTCCCGAAAGCAACAATATATGGACTGTCTCTTATACACATCTCCGAGCCCACGAGACCGAGGCTGAT
>CAMCHB010000186.1 GCA_945874585.1 uncultured Clostridium sp.
TTATAAAACTCGAACCAATTTATAATTTTTATAATTATTAGTTTTCCATTATTTTATGCTACTTTCCACAACAATTTTTATATTTTTTTCCCGAACCACATGGGCATGGTTCGTTTCTTCCAATTTTTGGTTCTGCGTTTGTAATTGGTGTATGAACAACCTTTACTTCTTTTTGTTTTCCGTCTTTTGATGCTTGTACAGCAAGTGCATTACCTTGTTCTTCAAATCCTTCTCCAGTAACAGTTACAGTTTGTGTTCTCTTAGCATTTCCCTTCTTTTGGATATGCAATAGAATTTTAACAACATCAATTTTAATATCATTTACCATTTGGTCAAACATTTCAAATCCTTCAACTCTGTATTGAACTACTGGATTTTTCTGTCCATAAGCACGAAGACCAATACCGTTTTTTAGTTCATCCATATTATCGATGTGATCCATCCATTTTGTATCCACAATCTTAAGCATAACAATTCTCTCTAATTCTCTTAACTCTGGAGAACCAATTTGTTGTTCTTTTTCTTCATACATTGCATGGCATTTATCTTTTAACTCTTGTTTGATCTCATCCGCATCTAAATGTTCCTTCTTCAATGCGTCCACATTAGCAATGTTCAAGTTTGTACGAATATCGGTTGCGATTGCTTCACGATTTACATAATCATGTTCTGCCCCTGTAATATGGGTATCAACAATCATATCAATAACAGAATCCATCATTTTGTAGATGTTTTCTTTTAGATTTTCGCCATCCAAAACTCTTTTTCTTTCATCATAAATAATATTTCTTTGAGCATTCATAACATCATCGTATTGTAGGACATTTTTACGAATAGAGAAGTTTCTACCTTCTACTTTTTTCTGAGCAGATTCTACAGCACGTGAAAGGATGTGCATTTCCAATGGCATATCTTCATCAGCACCAAGGCGATTGTATACTTTTGTTACCATGTCACCACCGAAAATTTTCATTAAGTCATCATCCAATGCAATGTAAAATCTAGATTCACCTGGATCGCCCTGACGACCACTACGTCCACGCAACTGGTTATCAATTCTTCGAGATTCGTGTCTTTCTGTACCAATAATTTTCAAACCACCTGCTTGAATTACTTTTTGTTTTTCCTCTTGAATTTCAGCATTGTATTTTTTCTCTAAATCTTTAAATATTTTTCGAGCATTTAATACTTCTTGATCATCTGTTTCATTGTAAGCAGTAGAAGCATTGATTAGTTCTTCTGACATGCCCTTTTTCTTCATTTCTTGTTTTGCTAAGTATTCACTGTTTCCACCAAGCATAATATCTGTACCACGACCAGCCATGTTAGTTGCAATGGTAACAGCTCCGTATTTACCAGCTTGTGCTATGATTTGAGCTTCTCTTTCATGCTGTTTAGCATTCAAAACTTGATGTGGAATGTTTTGTTTTCTTAACTCATTACTTAATTTTTCAGATTTCTCAATAGAAACTGTACCAATTAAGACTGGTTGTCCCTTGGCATGGCTTTCTTTTACTTCTTGTGCAACAGCCTTGAACTTGGCTCTTTCATTTTTATAAATAACATCGTTATTATCTTTACGAATAACAGGCTTATTGGTTGGAATTTCAACAACATCTAATTTATAAATTTCATTAAATTCATCAGCTTCTGTCATAGCTGTACCAGTCATACCTGATAATTTTTCATACATTCTAAAGTAGTTTTGGAATGTGATATTGGCTAAAGTTTTTGATTCATTTGCAATCTTAACATGTTCTTTTGCTTCTATTGCTTGGTGTAAACCATTGTTGTATCTTCTACCATACATAATTCTACCGGTAAATTCATCAACAATTAAAACTTCTCCGTCTTTTACGATATAATCAATATCCTTTTTCATGACACCATGTGCTCGTAAAGCTTGATTGATATGGTGTACAATATTTGAATTCTCCAAATCATTTAAATTTTTCAATTTGAAAAATTCCTCTGCTTTTTGAATACCTTTTCCTGTTAAAGAAGCAGATTTTGCTTTTAAATCTACGATGTAATCGTATTTTTCATTATCCTCAGCTTGTGCTTCGTCTTTTACATCTTCCTCTACTAAAACTTTTGGTTCTAATCGACGAACAAAATCATTTGCTTTGGTATATAAATCAGAGGATTCATTTGATGTACCAGAAATAATCAATGGAGTACGTGCCTCATCAATTAAGATACTATCAATTTCATCGACAATCGCATAATAAAGAGGTCTTTGTACCATATCTTCTTTATAAATGACCATGTTGTCTCTTAAATAATCAAATCCAAATTCATTGTTTGTTCCATAAGTGATATCAGCTGCATAAGCTGCTTTTTTTGCTTTAGGATCCATACCACTAATGGCAAGTCCAACAGATAGTCCAAGGAATTTATATAATTTTCCCATCCACTCACTATCTCTTTTTGCTAGGTAATCGTTTACTGTTACAACATGTACACCACGCTCTAATAAAGCATTTAAATATACGGGTAATGTAGCCACTAATGTTTTACCTTCACCAGTTTTCATTTCGGCAATTCTACCTTGGTGTAGAATAATTCCACCAATCAATTGGACATCGAAATGTCTCATACCAAGCACTCTTTTAGATGCTTCACGGCAAACAGCAAATGCTTCTGGCAAAATATGATCTAGTGTTTCTCCTTCTTTAATTATTTTATTAATTATAGGTCGATCGGGTAGATCCACACCAAGCTGAGGATGGTGAAGAAAATCGTCCAAGCCCA
>CAMCHB010000187.1 GCA_945874585.1 uncultured Clostridium sp.
ACCACCACCTAAAAAAGTAATAGTAAACAGAGTTTTTTCAGGTATTCTCCAAGAACCCCTTTTAGCCTTAACCTTATCGATCCACATTGCCAAAAAGCCAATCATATTTATAACAATCAAATAAATCACAGCCCCCTGCCATGAAAATATCATTCCGTATTCTCCCATACACTTTCCTTTCTTTTTTCATAATCTTATATAACGAAAAATACATATTAATTTTTTCACACCTTGCTGTCGCATTCTTCGATTTTTGAAAATAAAAATATTAAATTTTTATTTTCAATCGAGTAGAATGCTTCAATCGAACTCGCTTTGCTCGTTTGGTCCCTGCGCGGTAATTCAAAAATTTAATATGTATTTTTCGTTTCTAAAATTATCAATCCGTACATTTTTCAAACCCATCAGGCTTGAAAAGATTGTTTCAAATACAAGGCAACGTTAGTTTGAAAACACCGGAGCGTACAAAGGTACGTGAGGATTTTTCAAACTAAACGTTAACACAGTATTTGAACAATATCTTCAAGCACTAAGCGAATAACGACATTTGGTTACTCTGCGTCATCCCCTCCAAGCATCCCGCTTTAGAAAGAACCTCAATAACAGACTTACCGACCTTGCCCCTCATCTGCAAATCATCAATACACATAAACTTCTCTTCCTCACGAGCAGCTTGAATACTAAGAGCAGCAACAGTCCCAAGACCAGGAACACTATTTAAAGGAGGTCTAATACCCTCTGGCTCCATTTTAAACTTAGTAGCATCTGACTCATACAAATCAACAGGCAAAAACTTAATACCTCTTTCATACATCTCAAGAACAAGCTCAAGAACAGGATACATATCTTTATCCTTTGGAAGAGCAGCATTACCAGCCATATCTATTTCACGCATTTTATTTAACAATTTTTCTTTACCATGACACATTATGTCATAGTCAAAACCATCAGCTCTAATTGAGAAAAACGCTGTATAGTATGCTTCTGGTTGATGAACCTTAAACCAAGCAATTCTAAAAGCATTTGTAACATACGCAGCAGCATGAGCCTTAGGAAACATGTATTTTATTTTTTCACAAGACTTTATGTACCAATCTGGAACATCATGATCTTTCATCATTTGAACATATTCTGCCCATTTTGCAGGATCTTTCAAAGCTTTACCTTTACGAACAGTTTCCATTATTTTAAAAGCATGATTTGGCTCTAATCCCATTTTCATCAAATATACCATGATATCATCTCTACAACCAATAGCTTCACTTAAAGTTACTATTCCCTTATCTATTAATTCTTGAGCATTATTTAACCATACATCTGTACCATGTGATAGTCCAGAAATACTTATTAATTCAGCAAATGTTGTTGGCTTTGTATCAACAAGCATTCCTCTTACGAACTTGGTTCCAAACTCAGGAATACCAAAGGTTCCCACTTCTGAATGAATCTGCTCAGGAGTTACTCCTAATGCTTCAGTAGATTTAAAAATTGACATTGTTTCTTTATCATCTAGTGGAACCTTAGTTGGATCTATTCCAGTTAAATCAAACAGCATACGAATCATTGTAGGATCATCATGACCTAGTATATCAAGTTTCAACAAGTTTTGATCAATTGAGTGGTAATCAAAATGTGTTGTTATTATATCTGATGTTGGATCATCTGCTGGATGCTGAACTGGACAAAATTCAAATATCTCTCTTCCCTTTGGCACAACTATAATACCACCAGGGTGCTGTCCTGTTGTTCTCTTTATTCCTGTACAACCTGTTGAAAGTCTTGCAATCTCAGCATTTGTAACAGGTATGTGTCTTTCTTCATAATAATTTTTCACATAACCAAAAGCAGTTTTATCAGCAACTGTACCTACTGTACCTGCTTTAAATGTTGTACCTTTTCCAAATATTACTTCTGTATATTTATGAGCTTTTGCTTGATATTCACCAGAGAAATTCAAGTCAATATCAGGCTCTTTATCTCCATTAAATCCAAGAAATGTTTCAAATGGAATATCCATACCATCCTTTGCAAGTTTATGTCCACATTTTGGGCAATCCTTATCAGGTAAATCAAATCCGTTTTTAACACCATAATCACTAAAATCTGAATATTTACAATTTGGACATCTATAATGTGCTTGTAATGAATTAACTTCTGTTATACCTGTCATGTTAGCAACAAACGAAGAACCAACTGATCCTCTGGAACCAACAATATAGCCATCTTCATTAGATTTCCATACAAGTTTTTGAGCAATAATATACATAACGGAAAATCCGTTTCTAATGATTGAATCCAGTTCTTTATCCAATCTATTTTGTACAATCTCTGGTAATGGATCGCCATACAACTCATGAGCTTTACTATATGCAATATCTTTAATTGTTTGCTCACAACCTTCAATATGAGGTGGACATTTCTCATCAGAAATTGGACTAATTTTATCACACAAATCTGCAATTTTATTTGTATTTGTTACAACAACTTCATATGCTTTCTCTTCACCTAAATATGCAAATTCATCAAGCATTTCTTGTGTTGTACGTAAATATAATGGAGCTTGAAAATCAGCATCATCATACTTTTGACCAGCTTGTAATATACGTCTATAAATCTCATCTTGTGGATCCATAAAATGAACATCACAAGTTGCGACAACTAATTTGTTTAGTTTTTCACCTAATTCTACAATTTTTCTATTTATATTTTGAAGTTCGAAATCATCTGCAACAGTACCATTTCTAAC
>CAMCHB010000188.1 GCA_945874585.1 uncultured Clostridium sp.
CTAATACCCTGCTAAAAGGAAGGCAAAAAACCACGAAAAATTAGCAGGTTTTGGAGGAGAATTCACTAACAGTGAAATCCCAAAAAAGCCAGTAAAATCAAGGATTTTCGGGGATTTGTAGGGAGTCAAAAATGCCCCTCGGGGGCTTCTCCTAAGCGGTAGGTCGGGTGTTCGAATCACCTCGGGAACGCCAAAAACTCCGCCGGAAAACCCAGTAAAATCAAGGGCTTCCGGCGTTTTTTCATTTTTGCTCAGAGACGAAAAAATGAGAAAATCGAAGATTTTCATTAGCAAATCTTCCGTCAGCTAATGGAAATTAGGACTAATGTCGTCCGCCTTTCAGGTGTACGGCTTGCTAATAAAAATTAGCAAAAAAATCGCCGTTTTGCTAATGAAAATGCCCTCTCTGCTAATGGCAGAAAAATTCAAGTAAAATTTCTGCTAATGGAAAAGGCGGTCGTTACCCTGTTAATTCGTTCATTTAGGAATGGGCAAGCGACAATCGCACACTACCTCTATGCCCTTTCTTATTATATAATTGCGGTAACAGGAGGTGGTTGTTTTGAAAGAACAGAAATATCATTTATATCTTTCCGAGGAAGAATACAGGAGAGTGTTGCAATCACTTATCCGTTTGAAGAACAGCCTGATAGCACAAGGCAGATACACGGACGCAGTAGATGATATTCTTTGCAAGGTGCTTTCAGCCAAGAAAAGAAAGCTCAAAATCAAATATATCTGAACACGAAAAGAGACCGCCTACACGATGTAAGCGGTCTTTAATTATTAAGACTTAGTCCGGCAAACTGAAATTTGTCTGTCTTCTTTAATATCAAGAAATCCTATATAGATCATCTCCATAGAACATGATTTTATCTGTTTTTCGGGTTTGTTTTAACACCAAAATAACATTGTATACATCTGGAAATGGAGATACCATTCCCATACATGCCATTCCAAACATCAACCCATTAAACACAGTTTCTTGAGGAGATGATAATATAAACAACATCAAAGGTATAATCCCAAGCAAAAAAGGTAATAAACACATAAATATAAAACGATTTCTTTTTAATGGATAAGATGCCAATGCTACAAATACCATTTTACCTTTCAATTTTCCAATCGTTACATTTGCTTTTTTAGGATAAACTATCGCATGTAACCATTCATGTATTATGATTAGTAAAAAACCTAGAAACAAACCGCCTAATACCATTGGTGGAAAAATAACCATAGATTTACTCATAAATGTCTTAATGAACATTGTCAAAAACATAATCAGACATAATGCTATCGAAATAGGCGTTGATTTCTTCATCATATCTTCTGTTGTGACAGGCGCATCAAGTTTTTCCGCAGTTGTAGGAAGTTCTCCACATTGATATTCGCTTATATTATCAATTGTTTTCACATATTTTATCAATTCACTTTACTCCTTAAACTTCAAATTCGTCTCTCAGTTAAACACACTGGCTTACTGAAATTTATCGAAGTTTCGCTTCAATTTCTTTATCTGGCCAATAGCCCCATGATTCAACAATCTTGCCGTCCACAACCCTAAAGTTCTCCAATGCCTCAAAGCTAATATGCTTTCCGGTAGCCGGTATTCCCATACAAGTTCCGGCATGAATACCTTGATAGAGAATTCTGGTTGCAACCATATCCTCCTCACCAAATACATCAAGCACCTCAATTTTCAGGTCAGAGAATTGTCCCTCCACAATTTTCAAGATGCCCACGGCATCAGCATTACTTCTTGCTCCGGCAGGACTGTGGTCTATGTAGTCCTCCGCCATACATTCCATGATAAAGTCGTAATTGTGATTGATATATCCTTCCACAAAAAAGCGACTTACCAGTTCTTTGTTATCCATAACTGTTGTTCCTCCTTGTCGTTAAGATTTATATGTTTATTATCATTGTAGGCGCAAATTCAAATTCGTCTCTCAGTTAAACACACCTGCTTACTGAAATTTTCACGCTATCTTGTTCCGCTTCCATCATATGCATTCTTTTCCACATATGCCATCATAGTATTATTTCTCCAACCATGTGCAACAAGTAGCAGAAATATAGCTATAGAAATTATCCATCCCTGCTTGCATACTACCCCTGCAAGAGCTACACCTATAATGCAAATTCCTATAAATACCATAATTGAAATGTGTTCTTTCAACCATTTTGCTTTATAAAAATCAATTCGTTCCTTAAGAGAAAAACTACTTGCCTTTAATGTCTGAGTCAGATTGGTTTCTGCTGCTTCTTTATATTCCTCCGCCAACAATCTCTTGCCACTTAATATTTCATTTACACTTACGTCAAATAATTGACTCATTGCCAATAATACATCTGACGGTGGCAAATAATTTCCATTTTCCCAACGAGATACCGTCTTATTTGTTACGCCTATTTTCTCTCCAAGTTGCTCCTGCGTGAGTTCTTGTTCCTTTCTAAGCTCTGCTATGAATTTTCCAATTTGTACTAAATCCATTTGTATCACCTCCATGAAAAGCATAGCAAAACTACGTCTTTTTGTCTTTACCATAAATGGCGAATCGTTGGACATTGCTCTGTTTACACTATTATCAACCTAAAATGAAACTTCAAATTCGTCTCTCAGTTAAACACACCTGCTTACTGAAATTTTCACCTTACTGTGGAAAACCATACAAACTAACATTGGATATATACTAAAAAAGTGGACAAGTATGATAAAATAGAAGACAAACAAAG
>CAMCHB010000189.1 GCA_945874585.1 uncultured Clostridium sp.
GTATAAGGAATTGTCCGCAATGGCTTATATATGTGAAAAAATGAAACTTTCAGATAAAAAAGCTCATTATCTTAAGGAAGCTGAAGATTTGAAAAATGCTGTTTTGGAACATTGTTGGGATGAGAGAATGGGATTTTTCTTTAGCGTGGATTTAAATTTGATGCCCGTTGACAAAAATAAGTGGTTGCACAGCGGTGCCCCCCGTCATTGGGATTGCCTTATTCAGCGTATTGAAGTATGGACAGGATTTATGGCACTCTGGGCAGGAATTGCTGAAAAAGAACAGGCAGACAGAATTGTTAAGGAACATTTTTACAACGAAAAAACATTTTCTTCATCTTACGGTATACGTTCGCTTTCTAAAATGGAAAAAATGTATCTTGTAAGAAAATCAGGCAATCCGTCCTGCTGGTTAGGACCAATATGGGGAATAACAAATTATATGGTTTTCAACGGACTTTTAAAGTACGGTTATGAAAAAGAAGCAAAAGAATTGGCTGAAAAAACTGTTGTTATGTTCGGTAAGGATATAGAAAACTGCGGAAAAATGCACGAGTATTATTCTCCCGAAACAGGAGAGCCTGTTCACAACATAGGATTTCAAAGCTGGAATCTTCTTGTCTGCAATATGATAGCCTATCTTGACGGAAACAAAAGAATAGAAGAATTTTAGAAATAAAGTGTTTTGTAAGTCAATCAATGCCGTGAACCCCAAAACAGTGTTTTAATGCTGTTTTGGGGTGTAAAATTTATAGAATTCTTTCAGGTTTTTTGTTAATAGTTGTTGTGAAAAAAGTTATAAATTTTATTCTGTTTACACGGTTTGTGCAACATTCCTCCTCGCCCGTATTATTTCTGTTGACTTGTAAATTTCTGGCTGTCTATATACTATTTCGTTAATTCTTTTGATGTTAATTCCATAAAAAAATCATCCTTTCGGGTTTTATTGGTTTATATATCCAATTATTACCTGAAAGGATGTTCTTATTCTCTTTTACACAAAATTTTTAGCGATCTTCCTGCCTTTAATTTCTGCATTTATACAGCCTATTTCTTTATTTCTATATTAAGCGAAAAGAGCACCCATTCCGCAATGTTTGTGGCATGATCACCGATACGCTCGAAATATTTTGCAACCATAAGCAGATCCATAGCTCCGTCTCCGCTGTCCGGATCTTTTCTTATCAGCGTAATTAAATCGTTCTTTACAATGTTGAAGAGATTATCTACAATATCGTCAGCCTCGATTACATTAAAAGCAATTTTACTGTCTTTTTTTACGTATGCCTCGATGCTTTTGTTTACCATGGAAATGGTTGCTTCCGCCATTTGAGATATATGACCGGATTCTTTGGCATACCGTATATTTTGCGGAGACATACTTTTTTTAATTTCAGCAATATCCGATGCCATATCTCCTATTCGTTCCATATCGGTTATCATTTTAAGTGCGGCTGAAATTTGTCTTAAATCTCGTGCAACAGGCTGCTGCTGTAATAAAAGACGCAGACATAAGCTTTCTATATTCTTTTCCTGTCTATCTATTTCCTTATCAAAGGCTATAGCGGTTTCTGCCAGACTGTTGTCATTGTTTTCCAATGCTTTGACAGAATTTGTAATTGTATTTTCAACTAAAAAACCCATTTCTGTAAGCTCGTTGTTGAGATTTTTCAGCTGCTCATCAAATTTGTTTCTCATTATCCGAACCTCCCTGTGATATAATCTTCTGTACGTTTATCCTGCGGAGTGGAAAAAATAAAATCTGTTTTATTAAATTCAATCAAATCACCAACAAGAAAGAATGCCGTATAATCAGAAACTCTTGCTGCCTGCTGCATATTGTGCGTTACTATAACAACCGTATACTGCTTTTTAAGCTCCTCCATAAGGTCTTCTATTTTAGATGTGGAAATAGGGTCAAGTGCAGAGGTGGGTTCATCCATAAGCAGCACTTCCGGCTGTACTGCCAGTGCTCTGGCTATACATATTCTCTGCTGCTGACCGCCCGATAACCCCAGAGCCGATTTTTTCAATCTGTCTTTTACTTCATCAAAAATCGCAGCTCCCTTAAGGCTTTTTTCAACAATTTCATCAAGCTTTACTTTGTTTTTTATGCCGTGTATTCTGGGACCGTAAGCGATATTGTCGTATATGCTCATAGGAAATGGATTTGGTTGCTGAAAAACCATTCCCACTTTTTTTCTGAGAAGAGTAGTATCTACTTTATCAGAATAAATATTTTCTCCATCAAGGATAATTTCGCCTTGGGTAACAACATTTTCTATGGTATCATTCATTCTGTTTATTGTTTTTAAAAATGTAGATTTACCGCAGCCTGACGGCCCTATTAATGCAGTAACTGCATTTTCTTCGATATTCATATTGATATCCTTTAAGGCGTGATTTTTTCCGTAATACAAATTAAGTCCGGAAACGCTTATTTTAGTACGGTTCATAGTCAAGCTCCTTTCTCCGCATTAAATTTGTTTGTAAGATACTTTGTTAAAATATTTATGCACAAAACTATAATCAAAAGTACGCAGGCAATTCCAAATGCGGTTTCATATTCCCCTTTTGACATAGAAAGATATAGCTGAATTGTAAGGGTTCCTCCCGATTCAAAAATTTTTTTGAAAAAGCTTTTCGGAAGCAGGTATCCGCTTCCTGCTGTAAACAGAAGTGCTGCGGATTCTCCTACTATTCTGCCGATGGCGAGAATTACTCCGGTTAT
>CAMCHB010000190.1 GCA_945874585.1 uncultured Clostridium sp.
GGAGGTTTTTATGAAACGTTTTATTACTTATATCCTACTTATTTTATTAACATTTTTTTATATGCTTGTTTCGGCTCTTTCTTATGTCCATGCCGTTTCTTATAATCTTGCTGATAATGTCTTTCGTTTGCATGTAATCGCCAATAGCAATTCACAACAGGATCAATCTTTGAAATATCAGGTACGTGATAAAATAATTGAACATGTTCGTTCTATTGGTCAAAATGCTCACTCTAAGCAAGAATTGATTCAACTAATCAATACGGAGGATTTGCAAAATTTTACGCAAAAAGCAGTTTATGATCTTGGTTATTCCTATCCTGTACAAGTTGAAATTGGTAATTTCCCCTTTCCTTCCAAAACATATGGGGATATTACACTTCCTTCTGGTTTTTATGATGCCATTCGCGTTAAAATTGGGAAAGCTGAAGGAAAAAACTGGTGGTGTGTCATGTTCCCTCCTTTATGTTTTGTAGATGTAAGTTCTGGTATTGTTCCAGATGACTCCAAAGAAAATTTGAAAAATCATTTGGATCAAGAAGAATATGCTTTAATATCTGAGCAAAATTCGGATGAAATAAAGTTTAAATTAAAACTTGTCGAAATGTTCCAAAATTTTAATATTACAATGTCTAAAACAAATTCTAGTAATTGATTTTACATTTTTCACTTAGTCATTCCTTCTGGTATTGTTTTTCTCATGTTTTTATGTTATAGTAGGTTGGTGAAAAAAGATGGAGAACGGGGGAATTACGTTGGAGAAATTAGTCATAACAGGTGGAACACCTTTAGTAGGAACAGTTACAGTCAGTGGTGCTAAAAATGCTGCTGTTGCCATTTTACCTGCAGCTTTACTAATTGATGGTGTTTGCACAATTGATAATTTACCAAATATCAGTGATGTAAAATTATATGTAAAAATTATGGAATCTTTAGGAGCGAAAATTGTATGGAAAACTGACCATGAAATAGAAGTTGATACAAGAAATATTGCTTGTACAGATGAAACCATTGATTTAACTAGGAAGTTTCGTGCATCTTATTATTTATTAGGTGCTTTATTAGGTCGATTCCGCACAGCAAAGGTGGGAATTCCTGGTGGATGCAATTTGGGAGCTCGCCCTATTGATTTACATATAAAAGGGTTTGAAGCTCTTGGAGCTACCGTTAATGTTTCAAATGGAAATATTACGGCAACACGTGATAAATTAGTTGGAAATTCTATTTATTTAGATTTTGCTTCTGTTGGAGCGACCATTAACATTATGTTAGCAAGTGTGTTAGCTGAAGGCACTACAACCATTGATAATGCTGCAAAAGAACCACATATTGTCGATGTTGCTAACTTTTTAAATACCATGGGAGCTGATATTAGAGGTGCTGGAACAGATGTTATTAAAATACATGGTGTTTCAAAATTGACTGGTAACAAATCCTATTCTATTGTACCAGATCAAATTGAAACTGGTACTTTCATGCTTGCTGCTGTTGCAACAAGAGGAGATATTACCATTAAAAACTGTATTTCAAAGCATCTTGATTCTGTTACTGCAAAAATATTGGAAATTGGAGCACATGTTGAATCTTCTGGAGATGAAATTCGTGTATGGTGCCATGATAGGACCAACAAAGCAACTATTAAAACTTTACCTTATCCTGGCTTTCCAACAGATTTGCAACCACAAATGGGAGTTGTTCTGGCTCTTTCTCGTGGTACCAGCATTATCAACGAAAGCATTTGGGAATCACGTTTTCAATATACCAATGAACTAAACAAAATGGGAGCCCACATAACAGCACAGGGAAAATCTGCTATTTTTGAGGGGGTTGATTACTTGACAGGAGCACCTGTTTATTCAACTGATTTGCGTGCTGGAGCCGCCTTGTTAATCGCCGGTTGTGCTGCCCATGGTACAACTGAAGTATACAATATCGAACATATTGACCGTGGTTACGAAAAAATAGAAGATAAGTTTCGTGCCCTAGGTTCTCATATTGTCCGTGTAGAAGAATAGTCAGGTGTCCATCATGTTGAGATTTTGTAGTTTATATAGTGGAAGTACAGGAAATTGTTTGTTGGTTCAAGATGATCAAACCAAAATCTTAGTGGATGCTGGAGTAAGCGGAAAAAAAGTAGTTGAAGCATTAGCTTCCTTACAAATTGACATGAGTCAAATTTCAGCTATTTTAGTCACCCATGAACATAATGATCATATAAAAAGTATTGGAACCTTATCTAAAAAATACAATATTCCTGTATTTGCTAATCAAGAAACTTGGCAAGCGATGCCAAAAGAAAAAAGTAAAATAGCATTAGATAATCAACATATTTACATACCATATGAAGTTTTTGATATTCATTCACTAAAAATTGGAGCTTTTCAAGTACCACATGATGCTGCCAATCCTTGTGGTTTTTGTATCAAATCTGGAGATAAAAAAATAAGCATTGCTACTGATTTAGGTCATATTACACCTCAAATCATGCGCTGCCTAAAAAATAGTTCTTTTTTATTGTTAGAATCAAACTATGACCCAGAGGTTCTTCGTTGTTCCAAATATCCATATGCTTTGAAAACAAGAATCAATGGTCCAAAAGGACATTTGCCAAATTATTTAGCTGGTCAAATTTTATCTCAACTCGTTGATTCTGGTTTGCAATCTGCAATGTTGCATTTGTGTGTCTTAAGCCATGAAGAGTTATA
>CAMCHB010000191.1 GCA_945874585.1 uncultured Clostridium sp.
ATACTAATCTAAGTCAAACAAACATACCAACAAAAGAGGTTGCAAGTCCTTACGTTATACCATGTCTTAACTATGATTTAGTCATTGATGAAAAAGAGCCAAACAAGATACAAATTTTAAATAAAGATCCAAACGAGCGCGTTGTAGTAAATGCAATCAATGTAGAGATTGATCTTAATCAAGATGATTTATCTAATCACGGTCGTGAGTTTTATTCATGGGCTGAACGTCAAAAAGATGATGTATTAGAAAAAGCATTAGATGACTGGTGCAATGGTGATAATCAAATTAGAGCGTTGCTAGATGAATTTATAGGAGCTTTGCTTTTTAGAAATCAGAGTTTTAAACAAACATTCATGCTATACGGTCAAGGGAATTGCGGTAAATCCTCATTTTTTAAGCTGTTAAGAACTTTTATCGGTGGTCACAATACCAGTGATATTTCTTTGCGACAATTTGGTGGACATACATCATCGGCTATTCAAGGTAAAAGATTAAACATAAGTGATGATGTTGGAAAACAGCTTGATGACGAACAGCACGAAAACTTAAAAAAGTTAATTAGCGGTGATGAGATAACCATAGATCCAAAGTATAAAAATCCTGTGACCTTTAAACCTCAGATAAAATGTATTATTTCATGTAACGAAATCCCATTTTTTGGCGGTGATACGGCACTTTATGATCGTATTACGTTTATACCGTTTGAACACAAATTTGAAAATACAGGCTTTAAAGACAGTATCAAGAAAGATAACAAGCAATTTAGTGCATTGTTAGTTATTTGCTTGCGTGGACTGGCTAGAGTGTTAGAACGTCAGAATAATGGACAATTTCCGTTATTTTCTGAAAGTGACCGAGTAAAAGAGAAAACAGAACAGGTTAAATGTGACGCTAGTTTTATGTATGAATATCTAATGCAACCTAACATACGCGATGAATTTCTAAAAATGCCTGAAACATATACGCAATCAAATAATCCAAATTCAGGCGGTAACTGGTACGTTGTTTATACAGTGAAATGAACTCACAAAGCATTTAAACTTGAATGTAAAAATAATGACGCATACAGCGAAAAGGGGCAACACATACCAAACATAAGCACATTTAAAAATAAGGCTTGCGAGGTGCTGAACTTAGATACAGCAAAAAGCAATTTCTATATCGTTAATAATTATCAAGGTCAAGACATCAGAAAACAGGCTTTAATCTTTGTAGAAAAAGCTAAATAGTTTAGCAACACTTATATAACAATATTCACTAATAGCACACTTACATATCTATGTATCTGTGCTATTTTCTTATTTACCCCCAGTGATTACTTTTAGTTTGTAGTCGATTTTCTTAAAAAAATCACATTGTTGACTACATGGGACTATTAAAGACATTAAAAGACTGTGATTTATTTTTTAACGAAAAATCACAAAATCACACCACCCCTTACAAACGGCATAAGAAAGCGATTTATAAAAATTTTTGATGTGATTTTTCAAAAAAGCAAAAATCACACTAATAGGAATTGTTATCAATAGTGTGATTTTACGAGTTTTCAAAAATCACAGCAATATTTTGTAAAAATGGCTTAAGAAAGCATGATAGCGCAATGCGTGTGATTTTGTGATTTTTGAGTATTTATAAAATCACAGTCTTTTATAGTACATTAAAGTATTAGAAAGTAAACCGTGTGATTTTATTTGAGATTTTGCAAACAAAACAAAGATCAAAAGTAAGATTTAGGTCAAATAACTATAACAATATTCATTCTGATTATAATAAAATTTAGTTAAGGTACTGTGACAATATTTTTATATTTGCGGGTGGCAAGACGCCCAAAAATCGTTTAGCTACACCACTTTTTATAATGCGGACATAGGGCACATATCCGCACCAGTATTAAAAATAGGCCACCATATTCAATTTACCCAAATCAAGCGAAAAATACGCATACAGATGTTTATTTACTTTGATATACAGTTAATCACCCTAACACTGATATAGCCCTAATTATTGAGCTATGAGCGCGTGACGTGGTATTTTAAACACTGATTACTAAAAGAGGTGTTTTAAATGCACAGTTTTATTTTTCAGAATACGGAATACAGAAGCATTAGAGAATGTTGCAAAAAACTAGGCTTAAGTTATTCAAAAGTCAGACGGCTAACAAGGCATTACAAACGCGCTCAGAATGATCCTGTGATTGCGGTTAAATGGGCGACAGGTGAAGAAGTGCGACCATACAACGAGCCTAAAACATTCTTATATCAAGATGATCTTATTAAAGCCTATGACAGACAACTTAAATTTAAAGACAAAGTAAGAAACATCTTTATGAATGAATTTTAAAACGGTGATTTGAAATTCAGATGTACAGAGTTATTGCAGTTTCAAAAGTGCGAAAATTGCAGTATTGAAATAAAAAAGAGCCAGTACCACAGGAGCAGTACCAGCCCAAAACACTATTAAAAAGAAACTCTTATTTTCTTTTAGTAGTGACGTAAATAAATAGGATTTTCAGTCATACAGTATAAAACATCATCGCGATCGAGCTGAGTAATGTCTTTTTTAGTTACTGTAATTTTTTTAGATTGTGACGGATTAGATCCGATACCCCCCCCCACTGACACCATAGTTTCATTAACCACCTTTGTGTATATTTCATCGTGGAATGTTTTAAATGCTTCAATCAGTGCTAATGTAAAA
>CAMCHB010000192.1 GCA_945874585.1 uncultured Clostridium sp.
AAAATACTTTATTGTTGGTGCAGAAAAAGAGGATATTTTTCAGGAAGGTATGATAGGGCTTTACAAAGCCATTAAATCCTACGATCCTACCAAACAAAATTCCTTTAAAACATTTGCCAACTTATGTATTGAAAGACAATTGATTACTGCTATCAAATCTTCCAATCGTCAAAAACATTTACCTTTAAATTCCTATCTTTCTTTAAATATGAATGCTTATGATGATGAAAATAATGTTTCTTTAATGGATATATTTGATTCTAAAACAGTAGAAGATCCTTTGGATACAATTACCAAAAAAGAATATTATAAATGTGTAGAAGATAAAATAGAAACGACTTTAAGTAGTTTCGAAAAAGATGTTTTACATAGTTATGCAAAGGGAGAAAGCTATGTAACCATTGCACAAAAGTTAAATGCTCCTGTAAAATCAATTGATAATGCTATTCAAAGAATACGAAAAAAAGCAGCAAAAAGTATATTACCAGAATAATTAAATTTTAATTATTCTGTAAAATGCCCTTGTAACTCAGTCGGTAGAGTAGCACCATGGTAAGGTGAAAGTCGTCGGTTCGATTCCGACCTTGGGCTCCATATAAATATAGATAGGGTATAGCTATGAATAGTTATATCCTATTTTTTACTAAAATAAAATGAGGAGGATATTATGAACAACTTAAAACAAGTGATCATCAAATGTTTAGAAGAAGCAATGCCAACTTCCATAGATGATCTCGATAAATTCCTTGAAATACCAGCTGATGCAAGCAGAGGAGATTATGCACTTCCTTGCTTTCCTTTGGCAAAAATTTTGAAAAAATCACCAGCTCTTATTGCACAAGAGATAAAAGATAAAATCGTAATCGATCCACAATATATAGAAAAAGTAGAAGTGGTAGGTGGTTACCTAAATTTTTATGGAAATTCTCAGACATTTGTGAAACATTTATTAGAAGATTTCGACCAAAAAAAAGAAAAGTTTGGCGCATCTAATATAGGAGAGGGAAAGAATGTTGTTATTGACTATTCTTCTCCTAATATTGCAAAACCTTTTCACATTGGTCATCTACGTTCTACTGTTATAGGAGGAGCCATTTACCGTATTTACCAATTCTTGGGTTATCATAGTATTGGTGTTAACTTTTTAGGCGATTGGGGTGTCCAATTTGGAAAGGTAATGGCAGGTTTATCTTTGTGGAAAGATGAATATACTTTTACCGAAGGGAAAGAAATTGATACAATTTTAAAAATTTATGTCCGTTACAATCAAGAAGAAAAAGAAAATCCAGAATTAAACGATTTAGCTAAGAAGTGGCTAAAAAAATTGGAAGATCATGATGACGAAACAGTTCAAACTTGGCAATGGATTCGAAAAATTAGTTTAGAAAATTTCCAAAAAACCTATCGATTATTGCATTCACATTTTGATAGTTATCATGGAGAGGCTTATTACAATGATAAAATGCAAGATATTTTAGATGAATTACAGCAAAAGCATTTACTAAAGGAATCAGAAGGTGCTCATGTTGTTGATTTAGAAGAGTATCATATGCCACCATGCATTTTGATTACTTCTGCCGGTACCTCTATCTATGCAACACGTGATTTAGCTGCTTTAAAAGATCGTGCTAAAACCTATGATTTTGCAAAAGCGTTGTATATAGTTGGAGCAGAACAACAATTGCATTTCAAACAAATATTTAAAGTTTTTGAACTAATGGGTTATGGTACTTATGCCAAAAGATGTGAGCATGTGCCTTTTGGACTTGTGGTTGACAAGACTGGTAAGAAAATAGGCTCTCGTTCTGGCAATTCTGTTGTGCTAGATGACATTATTCAAGAAGCCATTCACAAGGTAAAAGATATTATTCAAGAAAAAAATCCTACCCTAACCGATATTGACGAAACAGCAAGAAAAATTGCTGTTGGAGCTATTATTTTTAACGATTTATACAATAGTCGAATTAAGGATGAAATTTTTGATTGGGATACCATGTTAAACTTTAATGGTGAAACAGGACCTTATATTCAATATATGTATGTTCGAACCAAAAGTATTCTCCATAAAGCTCAATACATACCAGATTTGAAAAAAGTTCATATTGACCTTTTATTAGATCCAGATAGTATGCAACTTTTAAAGACTTTAGCACTTTATTCTGAACGTGTCTTGGAAGCAGCAGAGAAAAATGAACCTTCCATTGTTGCACGTTATGTAATGGAATTAGCTAAAAATTACAGTAATTTTTATAATCGTAATCGTGTATTGACAGATGATGTAGCACTACGTGAAACACGTTTATACATTACCTATATGGTACAGATTATTCTAGAAAGTGGAACAAAGTTATTAGGAATGGAAATGCCAGAAAAAATGTAAAAAAGATAGGAGGGAGAGAGAATATGGGAAAACCAATTGTGGCCATTGTAGGAAAACCAAATGTAGGAAAGTCTTCATTTTTTAACTATATTGTAGGAAAACGAATTTCTATTGTAGAAGATACACCAGGTGTTACACGTGATCGTATCTACGCAGAAACAGAATGGAGAGGCCTAGAATTTGTTTTAATCGATACGGGTGGTATTGAATTAGATGATACCAATGTTTTTGCAGAGCAAATGCGTGAACAAGCGAATATGGCCATTCAAATGGCAGATGTTATTCTATTTATGACAGATATTCGACAAGGTATAACAG
>CAMCHB010000193.1 GCA_945874585.1 uncultured Clostridium sp.
GATCAGCCTCGGTCTCGTGGGCTCGGAGATGTGTATAAGAGACAGTGATTATATTGTCGAGATGCTTATGACAACATCACACCATTACCTTATGTTCTTTACAAATACAGGGCGTGTATACAGAATAAAAGCATATGAAATTCCGGAAGCAAGCCGTACATCAAGAGGAACAGCAATAATAAATCTGATTCCGCTGCAGCCGGATGAAAAAATAACTGCCATGATTCCAATAAAGGAATACGAGGACAACAAATATCTTTTCATGGCGACAAGAAATGGCATAGTAAAGAAAACACCGATACAGGATTACGAAAATATAAGAAAAACAGGTCTGGCAGCAATTAATCTGCGTGAAGATGACAAACTAATAGAGGTAAAAGTTACAGATAACACAGAAGATATTTTCTTATTTACGAAATTTGGACAGTGTATAAGATTTAATGAATCTGATGTCCGCTCAACAGGAAGAACTACGATGGGAGTTATCGGAATGAATCTTGCTCCAAACGATGTAGTAATAGCAATGCAGACGGCATCAATGGGAGATTCTGTGATGATAGTATCATCAAACGGACTTGGAAAGTGTACTCTTATAGATGAATTTACTGCTCAGAATCGTGGTGGAAAAGGTGTTAAATGTTATAAGATAACCGAAAAATCTGGAAATCTTGTAGGAGTTAAATCTGTAAGCAAAGATGATGAGGTAATGCTTATCACAACAGAAGGAATCATCATAAGGATAAAGGTAAGTGATACTACTCTTCTTGGAAGAGTTACAACCGGAGTAAAACTCATAAATCTCAAAGATGGTGTTCAGGTAGCAAGTATTGCTAAAGTTGTTGAAGATAAATCTCTCATGCCACCAGAAGAAGATATTACAGAAGAATCTGACGAAAAATCGGAAGAAAAACAGTAATAAACTAAAAGAGCAGGGAAAACCCTGCTCTTTTTATAAATAAACCGGAGTTATAAAGAAAAACCCGAAAAAAAGGATGTGTTATTCACAAACTAACAGGGTAAAAGTGGATAACCAGCTGAAAAATCAAACATCAGGTTAATAAAAGGAGTAAAAAATGATACGTGAAATAAATGCATCTGAAATAACAAAAACAGTCAGGGAAATGTGTATTAAAGTCAATCATTTTCTTTCAGAGGACATGGATAATGCGTTAAAAAAAGCAACAGAAAATGAAAAATCAGATCTTGGAAAAAAAATATTGGATCAATTGCAGGAAAATTTAAAAATTGCAGGCGAAGATATGATACCAATATGTCAGGATACAGGAATGGCAGTATTGTTTGTAGAGGTTGGACAGGATGTTCATGTAGCAGATGGTCTTATTGAAGATGCCATAAACGAAGGTGTAAGACAGGGATATGTTGATGGATATCTTCGAAAATCTGTTGTAAAGGATCCAATAATCCGTGAAAATACAAAAGACAACACACCGGCAGTTATCCACTACTCTATTGTTGCAGGAGATAAAATAAAAATAACGTTTGCACCGAAAGGTTTTGGAAGTGAGAATATGAGCAGAGTATTCATGTTAAAACCGGCAGATGGAATTGAAGGTGTAAAGAATGCAATAATGACAGCTGTCACAGACGCAGGTCCAAATGCATGTCCACCAATGGTAGTAGGTGTCGGAATAGGAGGAACATTTGAAAAATGTGCAATTCTTGCGAAAAAGGCACTTACAAGAGAGATTGGAAAAAATTCTGATATAGAATATGTGGCAGAGCTTGAAAAAGAAATGCTTCAAAAAATAAATACACTAGGAATAGGTCCTGGTGGATTAGGTGGAACTACTACAGCACTTGCTGTTAATATAAACACATACCCAACACATATAGCAGGACTTCCAGTGGCAGTAAATATATGCTGTCATGTAAACAGACATATTGTAAGTGAAATATAATATAGGACAAAAGCTGCAATATAAAGGTTAAAAATATCAGGTCTAAGATTATTTATAAAAATATATTATGAGGAATAAACGAATGGATAAATATATAAATACACCTATCAATGAAAAAGTAACAAGTGAATTAAAATCAGGAGATTATGTTTATATAACAGGAAATATATATGTTGCGAGGGATGCGGCACATAAAAGAATGATCGAAGCACTTGACCGTGGAGAAAAATTACCGATAGAAATAGAAGATTCAACAATTTATTATATGGGACCATCTCCGGCAAGAGATGGAAAAGTAATTGGATCAGCTGGTCCGACAACGGCAACGCGAATGGACAAATATGCCCCAAGATTAATAGATCTCGGTGAAAAAGCAATGATAGGGAAAGGAAAAAGATCTAAAGAAGTAATAGATGCCATAGTAAGAAATAAAGCAGTTTATTTTGCTGCTGTAGGTGGAGCCGGCGCTCTTTTATCGAAATGCATAAAAAAATCTGAAATTGTATGTTATGAAGACTTAGGAGCAGAGGCAATAAGAAAAATATATGTAGAAAATTTTCCTGCAATAGTTGTAATTGACAGTAAAGGCAATAATCTGTACGAAGATGCAATAAAGGAATTTAAAAAAAATATGTAAATTACTATTGACAAATCAATGTAAATTTTATAGAATAATCAATGCGTCACGGAAGTGATTGAAATTAATATTTTTACAGAATTCGGAGAAGTACTCAAGTGGCCGAAGAGGTGCCCCTGCTAAGGG
>CAMCHB010000194.1 GCA_945874585.1 uncultured Clostridium sp.
ATCTAAATCTTTTTCTAAACATAAAATCGCCATAATTTCTGAATCAACACTTATATCAAAGCCATCTTCTCTTGGCACCATTCTCTTTTCTTCAGAAAGACCAACTTTAACTTTTCTTAAAGCTCTATCATTTAAGTCAACACATCTTTTCCATGTAACAGTCTTTATATTTAATTTATTACCAAAATACAAATGATTATCAATCATTGCAGATAACAAATCATTTGCAGAAGTAATTGCATGAATATCACCTGGGAAATGAAGGTTAATATCTTCCATAGGAATAACTTGTGCATATCCTCCACCCGTAGCTCCACCTTTTATTCCGAAAACAGGTCCTAAAGATGGCTCTCTAAGTGCAAGTACAGCTTTTTTATCAAGTTTATTTAATGCATCAGCTAAACCTATAGATATAGTTGTTTTTCCTTCCCCTAAAGGTGTAGGATTAATTGCTGTAACTAAAACTAATTTAGCATTCTTCCTTTCATTTAAATCACTCATAACCTTATTTAAAATCTTAGCCTTATACTTTCCATATTGTTCAATATATTCATCAGAAATCTCTAATTTTTTTGCAATATCTATAATCTTTCTAGGTGTTACACTTCTTGCAATTTCAATATCATTCATATTCTCACATTCCTTTCATTCATATCTTGTATCAATTAAAAAATTCCAATGACTGCACCAACCAAAACTTGAAAAGGTGTATGACCTAATACTTCAACCAATTTTTCAGTTACAATTACATTTGAGTTTGGGTAGTTTTCAACTAATTTATTTAATAAAGTAGCTTGTTTACCAGCAGCTCTTCTAACTCCCGCAGCATCATACATAACAATCAAAGAAAATACAAAAGAAACTGCAAAAATACCATTACCCAATCCATACTCTTTTCCAATTAAAGTAGTTAATGTAGCAACAACTGCAGAATGAGAACTAGGCATTCCACCTGCTCCAAATAGTCTTCTAAAATTCGGCTTTCTATTTATAACAAAATCCGTTATAAATTTAAACAACTGTATACAACACCACACTATAAATGGAACAATTAAAAATTTATTTTCTAAAAAATCTCTCATCATCATTCTCCTACAACTTATTAATCTTCTGTTTTGAAGTCTTCCTCTTTAATTTCTCCATTTTCATTAATCAAAATAGTAATCTTCTTTTCAGCTTCCTCTATTTCTTTATTGCATTCTTTAGCAATCTTCATTCCTTCTTCAAATTTCGCAATAGACTCATCTAATTTCAAATCATCTTTTTCTAAAGATTGTACAATCTCCTCTAAATCATCTAACATTTGTTCAAAATCTTTTTTATCTTTCATTGTATATTTCCCCTTCTAATTTACTCTACACTATTTTAGCATCAACTTTCCCATCACTCAATCTAATATTTACTATATCATCTTTTTTAACATCTTTTACAGATTTAATAAGTTTTCCATTTTCTTCAACAACACTATAACCTCTAGCCAATGTTTTAAGTGGACTCATTGCATCAAGCTTAGTTATTTTTTCAACCGTTTTTAATTTATAATCCTTCATTTTTGAAGTTATAATCTTTTCTAAATCTTTTACCATAGAATCAATTCTTAAATACTTATCTTGTAACATATATGAAGGCTCTGTAAAAACTCTAGACTTCATACATTTTTCATATCTAATTCTTAATATTTCAACTTTTTTTCTAAGTAAAATTTGTAATCTATTTTTATACAATCCAATTCTATCTGTTAAATCAAATATATTTGTAACAGCTAACTCCGCTGCAGCAGATGGCGTTGGAGCTCTTAAATCTGCCACAAAGTCCGCAATTGTAAAATCTGTTTCATGTCCAACTGCCGAAATTATAGGAAGTTCCGAATCATATATTGCTCTTGCAACAATCTCTTCATTAAAAGGCCACAGATCTTCAAGTGATCCGCCACCTCTTGCAACAATAAGAACGTCTGCTAATTTCTTCTCATTCATTACTCTAATAGCATCTGCGATTTTCTCCGCAGCTCCAGGTCCTTGAACTGGCACTGGATACAATCTAATGTAACAATTAGGATTTCTTCTAGTTGAAACATTTATTATATCTTTAATAACTGCTCCTGTATTAGAAGTTAGAACGCCAATAACTTTAGGCATCATTGGAATTCTTTTTTTATGTGACTCATCAAAAAGTCCTTCTTTTTCTAGTTTATCTTTTAACTCTTTAAACTTAGCATACAAATTCCCCACACCATCTTGTTGCATAGCTTTGCAATAAATTTGATAAACACCATCTCTTTCAAAAACAGCTACACTTCCTAAAACATTAACTTTCATTCCATCCTTTGGAACAAAATTTAATGTAAGAGTTGATGATTTAAACATAATACACTTTATTAATGAATTTTCATCTTTAAGAGTAAAGTACATATGACCAGTATAATGATGCTTAAAATTAGATATTTCACCTCTAACAAAGACACTTTTTAAATACTCATCACTCGCTACTTTATCTTTCATATATTTATTCAAATCTGAAACTGATATTGGCTCAATTTTCATAACTACATACCTTTCTGCACTAGGATTTAATAAAATAAAATTTCTATAAAAAGCAGTATATCTATATAGCTATTTTTTCCATATAGACTTTTCCGCATAAAACAGACTATTTATAATATTTGCACTGATTATAGCAT
>CAMCHB010000195.1 GCA_945874585.1 uncultured Clostridium sp.
ACAATTGATATTCTACGTAAAAAATCATGATATACCTTTTGTAATACAAACTCTCCATAGAATTTTTTGGATTTTACATCAATTACATTTAGCGTAGCAATTGCTTCTGCTATTTCCTTTTCATCTAATTCATAATCTATACTTTTCCAAAGCTGAAATAATTCCATCATTCCGATTGTACCGGCAAGATAATCAAATATTCCCTTTGCCGCCTGACATTCGGCAGTGCTGAACAGCTCATTTACGCCTTCAATAATGTATGGTATCTCATACTCGTCAAACATTTTGGCAATATCAGGTCCGTGTTTACGTTTTCGAAGCAGAACAGCCATCTCAGAGTATTTAACACCCAAATCATGTAATGCCTTTATACGCTTCGCGATGAATTCATATTCTTCATCGCACTCATTAAACTCCCTATAAACCGTATCGCCTTCTTCATATTTTACGAGTTTTCCAGATTCCATTACCTTCGGTAAGCGTTTTTCATTATTTACAATAACACGCTTTCCAATATCGACAATCGCTTCTGAACTCCTATAATCTGTTCCCAAAACAATATACTTATTGATTCCATATCTTTCTCTAAAAGTGAGTATATTCTCCGGATCACTTCCTCTAAACTGATAAATCGTCTGATCATCATCACCAACTATGCACAGATTACATCCACCTTGTTTGATAAAGTGAATCAACCTTTCCTGTATTGGATTTGTATCCTGATACTCATCTACTGTCAGATACTTTATCTTACTTAATATGATATCTGCAAAATCCTTATTGTTCTCCAACTGATTAAGCATCTCCTGCATAATCAAAGAATAGTCAAAATAATTCTTTCTATAGAATGTATCTTTGTATTTATCAACTGCAGTTCTTGTTTTTTCATCCCACTTGTCTCTTTCAAACCAATTTTCATTTAATGTACTCATTACACTCAGGAATAAATTGGTCTCTGTATATATTTTCAATCCCAAATCCGGCATACCACAGAAGTTATAATTTTTCTCAATATATAGCTTCGTCTTAATTTCATCTAAAACTGTAAATTTCTGAAACTGAACAATATATTCCTGTAACATCTTCAAGCAGAAACCATGTATTGTACCAATATACATATTGGCAAAGCCCTTCGTATTTCCCAACACTGCTTCACCATATTTATAAACCCTGCTCTTTAATTCTTCTGCTGCTTTCTCCGTAAATGTAAATGCGACAATATTCTCAGGCAAAATATCTTGATTTGATTTTAAAATATTAATAATTCTACGGGTAACAACACCGGTTTTACCGGCACCTGCACATGCAATTATTTCCAAGTCCTCATCAATAGTTTTTACCGCTTCAATCTGATTATCAGACAGATTTTCAAACAAATCCATAAGTGTTCTCTCCTTTATCAACCTATACTAATAATTACCCTCTAGCGCATTAATATAGCTTACCATATTAGCTGTCCCTTTTTACGGACTCAATCTGCACAATATCATCAAACCCACATTTCAGCTCCACACATATTCTCGCCAAGATATCTAATGACACTTGCTGATCATTATTCATCTTTGTAAATGTACTTGGTGCAATTTGCGTTTTTTTTCTTAATTCTGTTTTCGTCATATCCCTATCAATCAATAGTTTCCATAAGGGCTTATAAGATATTTTCACCTGATTTTCTGACATGTTCTTTCCTCCGATTTATCACACCAAAAAGTCTTCTTTCTCAAGAATAATTATACCATCTATTTTTCATATTTACAATTAGAACTTTTGAGTTCTCGAAACACAAAATCTTCCTGATTATGTCTATTTTTCGTATGCATCGTGCATGGTTATCAAAATGGTTTCAACATGGATTTTGTAAGGTGAATACCCAAAACATATTATTACTGAATTAGAATCCGAGATTCTAGTTTGTAAATTAAAGTTCTAATTCAGGCAAATTACTTGCACTTGCAATAGCGATTTCCAATAAACCAATGTTCTTTCCACCTTCCCACCTCCCGAAGCCATCAACCACTCAAAACACTGAATTCCGGCTTCGCCAGATACGCATTTTGTGTCACAAAATGCTTCTGGTCAGAGGGAATCTCCCCCTGAAACCCCCAAATACACCCTTCGGGTGCCAAAAATACCTAAAAATGTCAAAGTGATGTGACAATGTTTCACTTTGATGTGACATTTCAGCAGATTAACTACCTTGCATTTTTAAGACCAAAGAATTTTTCGTAAATCTCTGAACAACAAAAAAGCCAAGCGGCATTTGATATGCTTCCCTTAAAACCTGAGACATATCAAAATACCACTTGGCATTTCATTGTTTATTGCTTGATTGCTAACAAATTTTATTCGATTACGAATGCCTATTCCATAACTTATCCAGAATACGTTGCCATCCCGAACGACTTTCAAGTCAACTTTTGAATCAGCCCGTAACCCTGCGAATTACAAATGGTCAAAACCAACTGCATCTGCTATAATTGTCTTGTTATACATATGAGAAGGTTGTTCACCTGCTACGCCAATAGCCGGATTATGAGCGACCTTTTCTTTTTTATCATACCCGCTTTCCATGTCTGTGCATATCCTTGTTTTATCAATTCATTCTGCCATTCCCGGATATCCGCTGTCTTAATCTCACACATCTTTTTCTTTTTGAAATAAGGCGT
>CAMCHB010000196.1 GCA_945874585.1 uncultured Clostridium sp.
ATACTATATCAAAATAAAAAAATATACAAGTAAAACTTGTATATTTATTCAGCTTTTTTTTCTACAATTTCTTTACCATTGTAATATCCACAGTTTGAACATACTCTATGTTGTAATACTGGTTCATGACAATGTTTGCATGTTGCTAAGTTTTGGTTTTCTAATTTCCAAGTTGATCTTTTTTGACCTGTTCTTGCTTTTGACCATCTTCTTTTTGGTTGTGCCATCTTTTTTCCCTCCTCTGATTTACGTATTCATCTATACTATAAATACTACAAACTTGTTTAAATCACTTATAAAAGTATACAAGTATTTTTCGTTTTTGTCAATACTTATCTAAAATTTACATATACTATTATGAATTTAATTGGAAAATAGCTTTTTCCATAATAGATGAATGGAGGTTTCATTATGTGTGGAATTACTGGTTTTGTGAATCTCACCAAAGATATTTCATCCTATCAAAATGTCTTACAAGATATGACACAAGTCATTCAAAGAAGAGGGCCTGATGAAGAAGGTTACTATATTAGTCCTCACGCCTGTCTCGGTCATCGTCGCCTCATTGTTATTGATCCAGAAGGTGGTAAACAACCTATGTCCACTACCTACCACGGAAATGACTATGTACTAGTTTACAATGGTCAAATTTATAATACCAAAGAATTAAAACAAGATTTAATTCACGCTGGCTTTGCATTAGAAAGTCATTCCGATACAGAAATTTTATTGAAATCCTTTTTATTGTATGGCAAAGAAGTAGTGAACAAATTAAATGGTATTTTTGCCTTTGCTATTTGGAACAAACAAAATCAAGAACTCTTTTTAGCCCGTGATCATTTTGGGGTAAAGCCTCTATACTACACCATAGCTGATGATTGTTTTGTATTTGGTTCTGAAATTAAATGCATACTCCAACATCCCCATGTTTCGGCTAGTATGGATGCCACTTGTTTAGGCGAATTATTCGGTATTAGTCCAGCTCATACACCTGGTAGAACAGTGTTTCAGAATATCTATGAATTAAAACCGGCTCATTTTGCTATCTGGAACACCGATGGCTTTCAAACGAAATGTTATTGGCATTTGAAAAGCCGTCCTCATACAGACTCTTTTTCTGAAACTTGTGCCAAAACAAGATTTCTATTAGAAGATTCCATTCAAAGGCAATTGGTTTCCGATGTTCCCCTTTGTACTTTGTTATCTGGCGGTTTAGATTCTAGCATTATTACCAAATTTGCCAATGATTATTATCAAAAAAATAATTTACCAACTTTAAATACTTATTCAGTTGACTACATTGATAATGATAAAAATTTTGTAAAAAGTGATTTTCAACCCAATTCTGATTCTTACTATATTGCTTTAATGACAAATGCTTTACAAACCAATCATCACACCATTTATATCGATACCCCAGAGCTTGCCTCTTCTTTGTATGATGCCATGATAGCACGTGATATGCCTGGCATGGCAGATGTTGATTCTTCTTTATTATTGTTTTGCAAAGCTATCAAAAAGAACTCAACTGTTGCCATTTCTGGCGAATGTGCCGATGAAGTATTTGGTGGATATCCTTGGTTCTTCCGTGAAGATGCCTTAAAAAGTCATACTTTTCCATGGTCTATCGCCATTGCAGAGCGTCAAAATTTAATGCATCCCGCCATTGCCCACAAGATTCACCTAAAAGAATATATCGATTTTCAATATCATGAAAGCCTAAATGAAGTTGAGATTTTAGACACAGATTCTGCTGAAACAGCAGAAAAGCGTAAAATTTTTCATCTCAACTTACACTGGTTTATGCAAACCTTGCTTGACCGAACTGATCGTATGGGTATGTATAATGGATTTGAAGTGCGTGTTCCTTTTTGCGATTATCGCCTTGTTGAATATGTATGGAATATTCCATGGGAAATGAAGGCTTATCAAGGGCGCGAAAAAGGACTACTCCGTCATATCATGAAAGATGTTCTGCCTTCTGAAATTGTTGAACGTAAAAAAAGTCCTTATCCGAAAACGCACAATCCTAATTATTTAGCAAAAGTGAAATCTATGTTGCAAAAAATCGTTGATCAACCAAATGCACCACTGTTTGATTTATTTGATCGTCACCAAGTAGAAAAGATTTTAGAGACCAATGGTCAATCTTTTGCTCGCCCTTGGTTTGGGCAATTGATGACAGGACCTCAAGTTATGGCTTATCTTTGCCAAGTTAATATGTGGCTTGAAAAATATCATCCTAAAATCAATATTTAAAGAAATAGAGGTTTGAAAACAACCTCTATTTTATTTTTTACCATATATCCTATCACCCCAAAAGGTATCATTTGTTGCTTACTTGTCATTTATTATTTTATTTATTTGTTCTTCTGATATTGGACCTTCTCTTAATATTTTTATTTCCTCTGCACTGCAATCTATAATTGTACTTCCTTTTGAAAAAATCACTTTTCCCTCCATCATTCCATCTAAATCTGGGCACATTTTTTCAATTTCATCTAAATTAGTACAAATAGGTTCTCCACTTTGGTTAGCACTTGTCATAAATACCGGACTTCCTAGTGCTAAAATTAGTTTTTCCAATGGTTCTGATGTCGCCATTCTAATGGCAATTGCTGTCTCTTATACACATCTCCGAGCCCACGAGACCGAGGCTGATC
>CAMCHB010000197.1 GCA_945874585.1 uncultured Clostridium sp.
TCTCGTGGGCTCGGAGATGTGTATAAGAGACAGGGATAAATACCAGTATTCCAATCTTTCAAGATTTTACGCACAATCCTTTTTCCCAATGTATATAAAGGAAAACGACCAGGCATCTTCGTACTATACCAAGTAAAACATACATTAAGATGAGTTACGTCATACCCCATATCTTGCAAGACTTGCATCAGAGCATAACGTTGAAGATTTCCCCCATAATTGTTATCAAAGGGAAAATTAAGTAATGCTATTTTCATTTATAAAACTTATCTTTAATCCTTGTAAACTTATGAGCAACAATACTAACCATTTTATTGCGCATTGATTTATCCATTCCAATTGTTATACTAGCAACACCCACCATTATTATAGATATTACAGCATTCAATATGACTCTAAAAACTCCTGGTTCTAAAATTTTATCATACACAAAATATGATACAGAACAAGCGAGAACCGCAACACAAATACATCGTATATGGACAGCTAACAGATAGTTTGGAATAGAAAATCTGATATAATGCCGTAAAACAAACACTCCGATTATGTCACTCAAAAATATAGATATAATTGCTGCTACAAAGACACTTTCAGGCACTCCACCAAGTTTTAGAAATATATATGATATAGGAAATGCTAAACACATACATATACCAACTGTAACATTTGAGAGCAAAAGTTTTCCTGTAGCATGCAATGCTGTACCTCTTGATTCTTTCCAAGTATTAATCAAACAAAATATAATAATCAAAATCAAAAAAGACTCGGTATGAGCAGGATATTTACCCAACCACCACGTAAGTAATTGTTTGGATTCCAAACAAACAGGTAATGCTATCATTAACATTAAATAAAACGAAAAACAAGCACCCTGTTTGACTAATTTAAGCATACCATCAATATCGCCAGCGGCATAAGATTTTATTATTTGCGGTTTAACGGCAGTCATGAAACCTCCACTGAATTTACCAACATGCCCTTGAACTTGATAAGCAATGCCACGAGCCGCATTTACAACTGGACCAAAGAAAGTATTAAGCAATAAATTTAAGCCATCTCCTTGGGCAAGTCCTGCTAATTGTCCGATTAAATCAGAACCCGCATATGAAAACATGCTTTTATATAGTTTTTTGTCTTTACATATTTTGATTGATGTTTCAGAATAATGCCTTATGCAATATATCCTATAAAAAACTAAACATGCTAAACTCTCTATAAAAGTAAGAGAAGCATAAAATACCATTTTATCCATTGGAGAGATAAATATCAAATATGCATTAACCAACTTTAAGATACCATCAACCAACGTAAAATAGGCATAAATCTTCATATTCTCATGGGCTATTAATGTTGCATTATAAGGAACTTGTGATAGGAAAATAGGCGTACCTAAAACTGATAATTGATATACAAACATAGATGCACCAAGCCTCTCTTCAGGAATAACCATCTTGTTATAAAAGAACCATAAGCCAACTGTCTCTCCTAAAATTACAATAATAATGGCAATCATTATATGCACAACAAGAGCGGCATTAAAGACCTTATTCAACGCAACATAATCATTACGCCCTAATTCAAATGTTATAAATCGCGAAGTGGCTGCACCCAAACAACCATTAAGGAAACCAAACATCGCAGTTATACCACCTACAACATTTATAAGACCAAAGTCTACTTCTCCAAGAGAATTTAATATCACTCTTGAAGTAAATAAACCTATAATCATCAAAACCAACATTCTGGCATAGAGATATAATGTGTTTTTAATTAACCTTTGTTTATTCTCTGATATTTGTGACATACTGAAAAATTACAATTATACAATTCTACTAACTAACACTACCTACTATATTTATTATTTATAATCCTGAAATCAAGAAAGATATTTACATAAAAAATATGAGCAATAGAAATTTACCTTATCTATTATTTCAAACTTTGTTGTTTATATACCTTGGCATTATTTGCAAATAATAGAGAATAACCATCAATATCTATGTATCATTAGACAATCTATAAAGTGGATTCTATTTTTCATTATAATTGGCAAATTTTGAGACTAAGATAAGGAATAATCCATTGCACAATTCGCTTTTACAAAAAGTATGTGAATATCGATTATAAGATTCAGTATCACCAGAACAATCGGCAATCATTCCTGATTCTGTAGTATGCAACTTAAATAAAGATATATTTGCTTTTCTTTTTGACGACCTACTTTGTTTAAAAATCTCGAACATTAAAGCAGTAGAAGAATCAAATTCACCGAAAGGCTGGCCCGGAAATTGAGAATAATCCATTTTATCTATTGACTTCCCAATCTTTTCATCTGTCATATCACCAAAATATGATAATGCAAGAAGATACCATCCTATACCTCTTCCCCAATTTGAACTTCCCAATTTCAAATGAGTATTTGGATTATAACCATGAGTTGGGACACCAGTAGTTTTATCTACACAATACTTTTGGATAATGCTAATATTATCTTTTGCTATTTTTTTTGCTATTGTGTCTCCTGTTAAATTATAATATTCTACCAAAAAAGGTACAAACATACCTAATCCATCAACAAAACGATAATCAGAATTTGATATATATGGAATTTCGTTACTGCTACCTATACGCATAGAGAGAAGT
>CAMCHB010000198.1 GCA_945874585.1 uncultured Clostridium sp.
AAGCTCCAACTTCTTATCAATTAGCTGATAAGTCTAAAGCTTATAAAGTAGAGGCGGACGAGGAAACTGATACAATTATTTATTATTTTGAAAATGCACGTATCGTTGTTCCTGATACTGGGGTATAAATAGTATGAAACATAAAAAAATAAAAATAGCAACTGCGCTAGTTGTAGTGGGATTAATTGGTGGTGTTATCTACAATCAGGTTACTGCAAAGAAATCTTATGACTATTCGGATTATTATGTAGAAACAAAAACGACTAAAAAAGAATCAAAAAAATAGAATGAGGAAGCTTCTGAAAAGGAGCTTTCTTTATCTTTGTTGAAACAAACAAATAAAGATGTTGTGGGTATTTTAGAATTTGATGATCGAATTATTTATGAGCCGACTGTACAAGCTCCAAATAATGATTATTATGTTCGTAAAAATATCAACAAAGAATATGCCAATGCCGGAATACCATTTGTATCGGCAGATGGAAATATAGATTCAAAAAATGTTGTAATTTATGGTCATTCTAGTAAATGGGATAACATTATTTTTACACCTTTGATGAGTTATACAGATCACAACTATTATAAAAAGCATGATACATTTAAATTCATCACTGAAGATGAAACTAGAATGTATCAGATTTTTGGAGTCATGAATATTGATTTAAATAACTTAAATGATTCTTTAGAATTTACTCAAACAGAATGGGGTTCAACAAACTCATTTAATGCATTTATATCAGATTCTATTAATAGAGGATTATATAAAACTGGTGTTTCAGTAAATAAAGATGATCGATTAACGACATTGGTTACTTGTGATACAAGAGATAACAATAAGAGAATTGTAATTCTAGCTAAATTGGTTAATATAGCAAATGTTTAAAAACTAAGGTGTATGATACAATTTAGCTAGATAAATTAGAAGTTTACGGTCTGTAAAAGACCTTTTACACACGGAAACCATAAATGTCAATCCACTTTGATAGCGAAAATAAGACCTTTCGATTAGTATGAGTATGCAAGGAGGTTACGAGATGGAACTTGGAAAGCAAATAAAAATGCATCGTCAGGAAGCACATTTATCCCAAGAGGAGTTAGCCAATCGTGTTTATGTTTCAAGGCAAACAATCTCAAATTGGGAAAATGATAAAAGCTATCCAGATGTGAATAGTTTGGTATTACTGAGTGAAATCTTTCAAATTTCCCTTGACAATCTAATCAAAGGAGATATTGAAGTTATGAAAGATGTAATTCAAAAAGAAGAAATTGAAAAGATGAATCGCTATGGAAAATCCTACACTATAATGCTAATTGCAACTGCTGTTTCTGCAGTGCCGCTATTTATGTGGCTTGGTGTTTGGGCATTCATTCCTTGGGGAATCATTTGGGCAATCTCTATGTACTTTGCCTTTAAGGTTGAAAAGGTAAAAAAAGATAATGATGTTCAAACCTATAAAGAAATTGTTGCATTTTCTGAGGGAAAACTTTTGGATGATATTCATAAGCAACGAGAAATAGGCAAACGTCCTTATCAAAAAATTCTTTTAGTTATAGGTACTGCGTTGACAACATTTGTTGTTTGTGTTTTAATCGGTTTTCTGATGCACATCCTTTTAAACTAATAGTGATGGAACGCCAAATTTCAGTTTATTGAAAAAAGAAAGAAGTGATAGCGTTGACAAGAATTTGCTGTTCTCATTGTGGTCATGAAACGGCAAAAATTGTTTATAGAATTCTAACAATGACTACTCAACTTCAAAAAGATATAGATGATCATTAAATTTATTTGGTACGTGGTAAAACGATGCTACCTTCAAGTCGATATTGTTTTCATTGTCATAAAGATGCTCGTTATTCATTTTTACCTATTGATGAAACTTCTACTACTTCAGTTGAATCTGAAATGGGTGGTTTTTATGAAGGATATCAAAAGATTGTTGTAAAAAAGATTAAAGATCGGTTTGTTGATTCTTATTCAGATTCTATTGGTACTTTAGAATGTGAAACAAGTATTGATTTAACTGAAAAGGAATTTAAGAAGTTTATCCATAATATATATCCTACATTAAAGAATGGAATGAAAACGATGATGATTTAGATATTTGTGATGAAACAACCTGGTCTATCATTATAAAAGCAATTAACAGTTTAGGTTTACCTGAGCTTCGATAAGCATTAGCACTTCAGCTAGTGCTTTTCTTTAATCAAGTGAGCCACTTGATGTTCACACTATTAGAAATTAAAAGGATCGTTCTATTACAGAAAAATGAATATTTACCAAAAATCGGGAATAGAATAATGGCAGAACCCACTCATTGTGTTAAATTATGCTTGTGATAGTTATTACCGAAAATTTAATAATTTTTAAAAAGTGGGAATAGGACAGAATGTTATGCAACTTATTGTTAGAAAAAAATAGTATCTAATAACAAATTATTATCTAACAGATAAACAAATAAAAATGATGCATACTCGATAATCAAATATCGAGTGTTGCACCTTTTTTACTATTCAACCTCTAAAGTCAGGTATTATACACGAAAGCCAAAAAAAAAGCTTCCGATTGATTCAGAAGCTTCTAAATGCATTATTCACCAAAATAACGTTTTAATAATCCAGCAAATGCCTTA
>CAMCHB010000199.1 GCA_945874585.1 uncultured Clostridium sp.
CAGCCTCGGTCTCGTGGGCTCGGAGATGTGTATAAGAGACAGCAATACGACTAGGTTTCAATGATTTATTAATAAACACTAATTCCGCTCAAGCAAATTTTTAAACCCTTGTTTGAAACATATGCCTTTTTGATATTAGTTGCTATATAGCTTGAACTAAAAGTACTTGCTACACAGGCAGCAATTGCTCCAACAGGTCCTACCGTTGCTCCAATTGCTATCATTGCACCAACAATAGCAATTGGTCCTATCGTAATAGCCTTCTTGAAATATTTTTTTACTTCTTTTTTATTTAATAATATACTCCCATTTTTCACTTTGACTCTTGCTGGCTTTCTTATGCATTCTACAGTAGAGTTAACGTTTGACTCATCAATTAACTGTTTTATAAATTTTTGATCAGATTCATTAAATTCATATTTCTCCATCATTAACTGAATATCTTGTTTACACTTCATCTTCCCATCAACAAGATAGAATTCTTTTATAAATCCAGTTTCAATAAATACATTATTATATTGCTCTAAAACTGTACTTATAGTGGAAGAATTACCTATAAATCCACGAGCCTCAACATTTCGGATGTTACTGACACTACATATCAAAAGCATAAAAATACAAAGAAAAGTTTTCCTCACAATAATCTTTCTCCTTTCCAGAATCAATTATAGTGATACCTCTTCTATTTTTTCATTCCATTGTCTGAATTGTCATTTTCAATGTTTAAATTGTAAAACGATATAGTCATTAGATTGTAGAATAGAAGCAAATGCTGTTTTAAAAAAATTCCTACCTTTCCGACAAGAATAGCACTCTAGAAAAATATCTTGCCCTTCTTCTACATTTATTGTCAAAGTCCTACTTTTACACCAGTCTATCATGAGAAACATCTCATATTTACCTGCAGGAAGATTCATTTCGAGTGATGAATTGTTTTTAATTTTACCGTATGCTTTATCATTGATATAAATCGTATATTTTCTAAATTTATCTACAAAACTTTTTTCCCTTTTTAAAATAACCATTTACTACCTCTTCAATAATATGTTTATACAAAACATATTATTCTTTTGTTCTAATGTCATATTTCCATCATATAGATTGACAACTGATCTAATGATTGACAACCCATAGCCATGATTTATCTTATCCTCTTTTGATGTTGGCATAGATTGGTTGTATTGAAATGATGATGCTATTGGGTTTGCAATTGAGATGACTAAGAATTCTTTATGTTCAACAATGACACAATGAATATATTTCTCAAGAAATTCATGACTGTTTAAATATTCAATCGCATTATCTACTAAATTCGTAATGAGAATATTACAATGTAGGTCATCTATAAATATCTTTCTTGAACAATTACATTTTATTTGAAATTGAATATGCTTATTATTTCTGACTTTTTCATTGAAAATAGCATTTATTATAGGATGCTCAGAGAATTGCAAGTGTGAATCATTTTCATTTAATTTTCCCACTAACTGACCAAGATATTTATTTGCTTCCACTTGATCTTCATTATTTAATAGATAGGATAATGTAAGAAGATTATTCTTGATATCATGCTTGTATTTTTGTAATTCTTCATAATACTGTTCTTTTTCTAACAGGCTTTTTAGCTTATACTCGTTGAGTTTATATTGCTCATTAAGCTTCTCATTTTCAATTCTTGCTTTTATATTGTCTTTAAAAAATGTGAATATGACAAAAAACAACCAAAGCAATATACCTGTAAAATAAGTATAGATTAATAGTACTGGTATAGCATTATTGAAATAAGACTGAGCCAGTAATAGGCATAATCCTGTAATGAGCGCTATTGTCGTTAATAAAATTCTATTTTTACCATCAGTTTTATTATCAGTGAAAAACTTTAAGTTTAGGATTGTTGTAATAGAAAGCAAAATAATGACTTCATAAATAATATTGGCATATTGGTTTAATTGAAAAACATCATCAATAGTGAAAGGAATGCCTGTTGTAACAGCTATAATAGTCTGACAAATCACTCCTATAAACATATAGATTGCCAAGTAAACTAAATAAACATAAATATCTTTGATATGCTTATTTTGTAATTCTGTCTTATTCAAATAAACATTAATCATTAATACGAATAATTGAATAATGATAATGGGTACTTTCATGATATGAAGTAATAATGCTATGAAATAAATAAAGATAAGCTTTTCTTGTTTGTAATAATGCTCTAGAAAGAAACAGATGAAGAAGTAAGGAATAAGTATGTCGCAGATTGATAATAAAAAATATAATCCATATCTCATCATTGATAGATCCTTTGTCCTAATACATAATCTGTAAATATTCTATCAAATTCTTTAACTCTTTCTCTACTTATATATTCCTTATGATCCGTATGTTCTAAAGTAATACATCCTTTTTTCGTATGAGATACATATCTCAAATTTACAATGCTCCCCCTGTTAGGTGATACGAATTGTGGATGATTTAATTTTTGAATAATGCTCCCTAAAGTCTCTTGATAGATTTGAAATACTTCTAAATGCGTAATGAGTTGAATCTTTCTATCTTCACTATACACGCAAATAATGTCATTGAAATAGAAGCGATGAAGCCCTTGATTTGTTTTTAAG
>CAMCHB010000200.1 GCA_945874585.1 uncultured Clostridium sp.
TCTTTATTTTGTGTCGTTTTTTATGATATTTGTGCACAAGTTATGTACAAATTGACCTGAGTGTGTTATAATTTATCCAGAGGTGATGAATTATGTTTAACATTGCTGTTGTTGATGATGAAAAAATAATGTGCGACAGAATTTACAAACTTTTAAAAGATTTTTTCAGAGAAAACCAATATAAATATAATATTTGTATGTTTAATAACGGTGCGGATTTTATAAAACAACATTCTGAGTGTAATTTTGACATCATTTTTCTTGACATTGAAATGCCGGGTGAAAGCGGCATGGAAGTGGCAAAACAGCTTAGGATAAACGGTGACAAATCACTGCTGATGTTTGTTACCAATCTTGAAAATTATGTTTATGAATCTTTTCAGGTTTCACCGTTTAGATTTATAAGAAAGGACCATATTGATGAGATTAATGAAGCAATAAAATCTGCCGTTGAATTTTGTATGTGTGATAATTATTTGTTGCCGTTAAAGACCACCGAAGGCTTTCAAAAATACCGAGTGGCGGATATTTACGCATTTACAAGTGTTGGACACAATGTTTATATGTGCCTTAAAAATGATAAGGTGAGGCTTTTGTCATCGTTATCAGAGTTAGAATTGCAGGTGGATTCCATGGGTTTTGTAAGAACTCACAGCAGCTACATCGTTAATTGTAAGCATATATATTCAATAGAAAGTGATGCGGTTGTTTTGGATGACGGTAATAAGATACCCGTGAGCCGCCGACGATTGCAGTGCGTCAAAGAGAATTTTATGAATTACAGCAGGGGCTAATATGTGGAGTGTAATAGAGCTTTGTGCAACAATAATTGAAGTTTTTTTGCAGGAATATTGTTTAAGAAGAATTTTTGGAGACAAATACGGAAGAGTAGTTTCAAATATCGCATTTGCTTCAATAATTATTATACATACATTGTTGGTAACAATTAATGACATATTTACTATGAGTTACTCAAGCTTTGTAAATGTGTATATTGCAGAGTTCGTTTATCTTGCGTTGAATATATTATATTCGTTATTTTTCCTAAGAGGAAAGGCACCAACAAAAATATTCGTATCCTTTTTGATTGAAGTTATAATTATACTTGCATCATTAATTTCCTTTTCAATGCTTAGGTTTGTATTTGACCTTAATTTTAGAGATTTGCTGTTTGCCCAAAATATGCAGAGGCTATCAAGCCTTGTATTTACAAAACTTATTTTGCTTTATGGCGTAATGCTGTTGATAAAAATATTCAGAAGAAAGGAAAGCAATTTCCGCGCCTCTGAATGGATATTTATCGCTTCTGTGTTATTGTGTACAGTTATAATCGGAATTGCAGCACTACATTTTATGCAAATAATTAAGGTCGATGCTGTTTCTTTTATTTGTATAATATCTTTATTTGCCTCAACAATTGTGGTTAATATTTTGACGGTTACATTGATGAACAGAATTTCTGTTAAAAACCAGGAGTTATATAATCTAAAGGTTCATCGCTTTGTTGCTGAACAGGAACTCGAAGAGATTGATTTGATGAAAGACCAGTATAATAATATGCGCAAGCTCAAACATGATTACAAAAATTTTGTCGAGTGTTCAATAACTCTCCTTGATGAAAATAAATATGACGAAGCAAGGGACTATATGAGCCAAGGGTTGGCAAATGTGGTAGAAAAAACAAAAAACTATGTAAATATTGATAACTCGGCAATAAGTGCTGTTATAAATAATAAATTTGCTTTGTGCGAGAAGAAAAACATAAATGTAAAATGCAGCATAGTGGCTAACTTAAATCTGTATAATACAATTGATTTGAGTGTAATCCTTTTTAATCTGTTGGATAATGCCATTGAGGCAGAGGAAAATGTAAAAGAACCGTATATTGAGCTTTTGATAAAAAATGTAAATGATTATCTCTTTGTAAAAGTCGGTAACCATATTGAAGAATCGGTATTAAAAAATAACCGAAATTTGGTTACAAGCAAAGAAAATAAAGATTTACACGGAATTGGAACAAAAAGAGTTAAGGAGATGGTTGAAAAAAATAACGGATTTTTGGAGTACTATGAAGTCGAAAATGAGTTCATTTGCGAAATTATGCTCCAAAAATCTACCGAATAGGAAGCAAATTGACCGTTTAGGAAGATAATTCTAAAAAAGAATATAAAATCGACAAAAGTGGTTTAGATTGTACTTAGAAAAGATGAAATATTACTTTCAAGGTGACATTATGATTCTTTATCTGAGTAACAAACTAACCACTTTTTTGTTGCAAAAAAAAATAATAAACAGTGAATTTAAAGAACTTTATTGCTTTGGATTTCAAACAATGATATCAAATATTATTGGTACGTTGCTTGCGCTGTTGGTTGCACTGGTTACAAAAAAATATATTGAAACATTGTGTTATTTTGTGATTTTTATCACATTCAGGAAGTTTTGCGGCGGCTATCATGCAGACACACATTTAATGTGCAATACAATATTTTTTATAACTACTTTGTGCACTGTTTTGGCAATATCATTCATTCAGGACATTCCGGTTGCGGTTGAATTTTTGTGTTATGTATTTTGTCTTGATGTTCTTTTGATTTTTGCGCCGCTTCAAAACAAAA
>CAMCHB010000201.1 GCA_945874585.1 uncultured Clostridium sp.
GAGATCAGCCTCGGTCTCGTGGGCTCGGAGATGTGTATAAGAGACAGGGTAGCTATTATGGGCACAAAATGTTGGCACATCTTTATGAAACAGAAGGTGGCATGAGAAAGGCAATTGATGAATATGTAAAGGCAATTGATATATGCCGAAACGATTGTGATTCTTATTATAAAATTTCGGAACTATTGAATCAATTAGACAAAAAAGAAGAAGCTATTACCATGCTTCAGAACCTACTTAAAATTAAACCAGATTATTCTAAGGCATCTATCTTATTAGGAAAATTGATGCTAGAAAAATCCATGTATAAAGATGCCTTAATGATTTATAAGACTGCTTTATTGTATCGACCAAATGATTATGAAATTTACTACACCATGGGGATTGCCTATACCCAATTAAATGATTTCAAAAATGCAAAGAATTCGTATGAAAAAGCAGCACAAATCAATCATTTACAATACAAGGCAAAATATTACTTGGGTAAAATAGCTATTATTTATAACGATCTTTCACTGGCAGAACATTATTTTATGGAATCTATGTATGGAGAAGAAGTAGAAGCACAATCTTATTACCAATTAGCTAAAATTGCTGCCATCAAATCAGATAAAGAAAAAGCTATTGTATTTTTAAATAAAGCATTGGAATTAGATGAGAATTTAATACCAAGATGTAAACAAGAACCTGTTTTTGTGCCAATTCAGGCATATCTATCTTATGGACCGCATAAGATACAAAATAAACCAGAAGAACCATTGGATCAAATTGAAAAAAAGGTAATGGAACATTTGGAAGATACAGCAGAGGTAGTAGAAAATCTAAGTGATTTAGAGTATAAAACAAGAATGAAGGAACAAGAAAAAAATCCAATGCACGAAAAAAATCAGGAAAAATAAGAAAGGATTGTGATTCATTTGAAAAATATTGCTGTTATTGGTGGCGATTTAAGAGTTGTAAAGTTGATTGAATTATTTGAAAAAGATCATTATCAGGTTCATACATATGGACTAGAAAAAGCAGACAGCTTAAAAAAATGCTCCCAAGTAACCTTTTATAAAACCATAGGGGAAGCAGTAAAAGAGGCTGATGTTGTGATAGGCCCTATTCCATTATCCAGCAACAAGATTGATGTTAACATGCTTTTTAGTGACGAAAAATTGACAGTAGAAGAATTGATTCATTCCCTACGAGAGGGACAAATTTTGATAGCGGGTAATCTATATGACAAAGTCTATCAATTGGGAAATGAGGCTAAGGTAAGAATTATCGATTTGTTACAACGAGAAGAATTTGCCGTTTTAAATGCAATTTCAACAGCAGAGGGGGCCATTGAAATTGCCATTCAAGAGACAATTTCTACGATTCATAGTAGCCATGTCTTAGTGATGGGATTTGGTAGAATCGGAAAAGTGTTGGCCAAAATGTTGGATGGTTTGGGAGCTAATGTGTACTGCGAAGCTCGTAAATATTCAGATTTAGCTTGGATCAAAGCATATGGTTATCATCCAATTTATTTGCGCGATTTAAATCAAACACTTGGTAAATTTGACGTGATTATCAATACCATTCCACATCAAATTTTAACAGAGCAAAGATTGCAATTGGTTCGACCAGATTGCTTGATGATTGATGTTGCTTCTAATCCAGGTGGAATTGATAGAAATGCTGCTAAAATGCAAAAGAAAAAAGTTATTTGGGCCTTATCTTTGCCAGGAAAAGTAGCACCTGCTACAACAGCAGAATATATCAAAGAAACGGTATACAATATTTTTAATGAAATAGAAAACAAGTAAAAGAGGGAGATTAAAAATGGGAATTTTACAAGCACTTATATTAGGAATTGTGCAAGGACTAACAGAATTATTACCAATATCTAGCTCAGCACATTTATTTTTAATTCCATGGTTTTTCCATTGGAATATACCAGATTCATTTGATGTGGCACTTCATGCCGGTACCTTATTAGCGATTGCTTTATTTTTTGGGAAAGACTGGATTGCACTATTAAAAGGTGGCATCAAACAAATAAAAGGTGAAAAGAATCCAGATGGAAAAATGTTAGGCTATCTTATTTTAGCAACAATACCAGGAGGAGTCATTGGCTTTTTATTGGATCATTATGCATCAGCCATATTAACCAATCCTTTGATTATTGCCCTTGCCTTGATTGTTATGGGTATTGTTTTGTACATAGTAGATAAATATGCTAGCATTCAAATCAAATACGAAGATTTGACTTTAAAGCAAACTTTCTTAATTGGTTTGTCACAAGCACTTGCCTTTATACCAGGCGTTTCAAGATCAGGCGTTACGATGACAACAGGTCGCTTATTAGGAGTGGAAAGAGAGTCAGCTGCTAAATTTTCTTTTATGTTATCAGCACCAATTGTTTTAGGGGCAACCCTTTATAAACTAAAAGATTTCGTATTTGACATTCCTTTTGTAGTGGGCGTTGTTGCTAGCTTTTTAGTAGGCCTTTTGGTCATTCGCTTTTTACTAAACTATTTAAAAAAAGGAAGTTTCAAACTATTTGCGGTATATCGTGTTGTTCTTGGAATTGCCGTTATTTTGGTACTATGTATGAGGTAGTAAACCGATCTATTAGCC
>CAMCHB010000202.1 GCA_945874585.1 uncultured Clostridium sp.
AAAGAAAATTGGAGGGTGAATTTGCAATTATGTTACAATCAACAGATTTATTAATAAATGTAAGGAATAAACTTAAATCAGAATATGATTATGCAGTTTATTTGGATGATAGTAAAGAAAATTGTGAATCACCCTGTTTTTTTCTTGATATGTTAATAACTCGTACTCAGCATAATAAATATTTGTTTCAATGTAATGCAAATTTATATATTACATACTTCGCAGAAAAAGGCGTTGTAGATTCATTTGAAATGTATCAAATTAAAGACAATATACAAAGATTGTTTGCAAATGGGATGCAAGTCAATGACAGATATATAAAATTTAAATACATGGAATGTGAAACAGAAGGACAGGACGCAGATATTATCTATTTTACTTTTAAATATGAGTATTTAGACAATCTAATAGAAGAAACAGAATATGATTTGATTGAAAAGATTTATAATAATATGGAGGTAGAAAAATAATGGATTTAAAAATGCCAAACGTTTTTGTGTCTTTTACAGAAAAAGGTATTACAGCGATTGAACGCAGTCAGCGCGGAGTTATTGCAATGATTTTTCTTGTTAGTAATCCAAGTGATGATGTTGCAACTATTTATACAGTAGATGATATTCCTGAAAATTGGTCAGATTATAAAAAAGAGCAGGTAAAACTTGCTTTAAAGGGTTATCAGACTACACCAAGAAAGATTATGGTTTATGAATGTCAAGCAGAACAGGAAATCACTACACCAATTCTTGACAAAGAAGGCAGAGAAACAAGCGAAACAAAGACAGAAATTATTGAAGCAGATTTCAATAATGTTTTACAGAAGCTAGAGGTTACTTATTTTAATTGGTTAGTAATCCCGGGGATTGATGGAAAATATACAGATGAAATTGCAACATGGATTAAAGGAATGAGAACAACTAAAGATACAAAAGTTTGTGCTGTTCTTCCAAATTGTGCAGCTGATAATGAGGGCGTTGTTAATTTCACAAATACAACAATTAAGACAAAAGACAAGGAATACTCTACAGCAGATTATTGTGCTAGAATTGCAGGTATCATTGCAGGTACACCTGCGACTATTTCATGTACTTATGCACCACTTCCTGAAGTGGTCGAAGTAGAACAGTATACAAAGGAACAGATGGACGCAAAAGTTGGAAAAGGTGAATTTTTCCTCTTCAATGACGGCGAAAAAATCAAAGTCGCACGTGGTATTAATTCGTTTACTACGACAATGCAAGGCAAGGGTGAAGATTTCAAGAAAATTAAGCTTGTAGAACTTATGGACATGATTCACTATGATATTAAGAAAACTGCTCATGATTCTTACATCGGCAAATATGCAAACTCTTATGATAATCGCTGCTTGCTTATTACTGCAATTAACGGTTATCTTCATACTTTAGAAACAGAGGGGCTTTTAGAAAAAGGTCGAAATAATTGTTATGTTGATATTGAAGCTGTTAAAAATTGGCGTGAAAGTAATGGCTTGAATACTCGTGATGAATTGGAAAGTATGAAAGAATCACAGATTAAAGAATTGAATCTGCATGATAATGTTTTCTTGGCTTGTGATTTGTCAATGTTTGACGCTATCGAAAATATTACTGTTAACTGTTCTGTTGAATAAAATAATAAAAGCATAGTAACTTTTTGTTACTATGCTTATTATTATAAAATGGAGGTAAAAAAATAATGGACGATATTAAATCAAAAAACGTGGTGTATGGTACTTACGGCGAAATGTGGATTGATAACTATAAAGTTGGTGAAATTACAGAATTAAAAGCTACACTTTCAGCTGATAAAGTAGAAGTTAAAATCGCTCGTAAGATGAATAAAGGCTATAAGGTAACAGGCTACACAGGTAAAGGCAGTTTTAAAGTGCATAAGGTTTCTTCTTATTTTATTAAGAAACTTGCTCCTTCGATAAAAGAAGGTAAGCAGGTAACTTGTACAATTATTAGTAAAGTAGCAGACCCAGATGCTCTTGGTACTGAAAGAGTTGCTTTATATGATTGCTTGATTGATTCTGTAGATTTAATTAATTGGGCTGTTGGTAAGCTCGGTGAAGAATCTTACAACTTTACTTTTGAAGATTACGATTTGCTAGATTCTATTGACGGTTAAAAATTAAATAATTGAGGTGTTATAATAAATGAATGCGTTAGAAAAATTGTTAAAAGCAGATGTTGCTAAAGTTACAGAAAAACCAAAAAAGACAATTGAAATTAAACGTCTTTCTAAAGTTTTAGGCTCAAAGTTTGAAATTACAGTTCAAGCATTGGATGCTGATTTACTAGCAGAAATTAGCGAATCACATACAGAATACACAAAGACAGGCAAAGTTAAGAGTACAGATAATTTTGCAGTTGGGGTTGATATGATTGTTAACGCTACTGTAGAACCGGATTTAAGAAATAAAGAATTGCTGAAACATTTTGGATGTGCTACACCTAATGATTTAGTTACTAAGCTATTTCTTGCAGGTGAGATGGGAAAAATTAGCGAAACAATTTCTTCTTTATGTGGCGTTGAAATTTCACAAAATGAGATTGATGAAGAAGTAAAAAACTAATTGAAACAGACGGAGAAACACAATTAATATAT
>CAMCHB010000203.1 GCA_945874585.1 uncultured Clostridium sp.
GAAAAAATGAGTATATCAAAAAAAGAAAAACGGACATTTTGATATTATCCGTAAATTGAATGATTGACTTTTTGTGCCTCCGGTGATATAATTCGATTAAACAGAGAACCTGTTTGTTCGGTTATTTGATTCGGAGGTTTGAAAATGACAAAAGTAAATGAACAATTAAAAAATTCAAATCACAAAAAAAAGAAAATTTCCATCGATCAATTTCAGCTCTTTACGATGGCGCTTCCCATAATTATAGCGGTTATAATCTTCTGTTATCTTCCCATGTGCGGCGTTGTTATCGCTTTTAAGGATTTCAAATTCAATAAAGGTATATTCGGAAGCGACTGGGTAGGTCTCAGAAACTTTTATTTCTTTTTTAAATCCACCGACTGTGTAAGAGTAGTCAGAAACACCCTTTTGTACAATACTGCATTTATTGTGCTGGGTACGACTGTTTCAGTTATGTTTGCCGTACTTCTGTCGAATCTTACAAATAAAAAAATGCTTAAATTCTATCAGGGAACAATGTTTCTTCCCTATTTTTTGTCGTGGGTTGTTGTTTCTTACATGGCTATGACCTTTTTAAATTATCAGAACGGTGTTTTCAACGGTATAATCCAAAAACTCGGTGGCGTTCCCGTTTCGTGGTACAATACTCCAAAATACTGGCCTGCTATACTTATTTTTTTCAATATTTGGAAAAGTGCAGGTTATAATTCACTTATGGGAACCTCTAAAAATTGATTCCCAATCATAATATTTTGCTATTTCGATTATTTTTTCAAAAATCAAGGCAAGAAATAGCCGATTGCCATTGATTCTCGCTAAATATTCAGGGAGGATAAGCCCTAAATATTCAGAATTATTCTCATTTGGGCATAGTTATCCCATGTACACCTCTTTTCGTTTTAAAATAGTATATCTGCAAAAGTTATAAACAAGGTTTGTAAGACCTATATTAAACTCTGCTCGCTTTATGCCAATGGAACGCACAGTAAGACCATGCATAGATACGGTAATAAATCCAAACACATGCTCAATTCTGCATCGAATTTTTGATTTTCTTCGATTGCTTTCTTTTTGTTCATCAGTCAACGGTTTGCCGCGATATCCTTTTTCACATATGCGGTTTTCTACATGTTTCGGAATTTCTTTTCCCACATATGCGCTGTCAGCGTATATTACCTTGTCAGCTTCTCCGAGAAATTCTGAAAATTCATTGCTGTCATGTATATTTGCTGATGTGGTTGCGTAATCCGTAATAATCTTACTGTCGGCATCCACTTTTACATGATTTTTATATCCGTAATGAGTTTCATCATTTTTCTTTGTCCAACGGGCGTCTGTATCTTTTTGCGCAAGTTTATGGGTATTTTTCTCCCATTCTTTGGGTATCTCGCCATTTTTAATTTGATTGTTTTCCTCACGAGTGTTGCGCTGACGCGGTGCATCCACAAAAGTCGCATCAACAATTGTTCCTGTATGCGTTATAATACCTTGCGATTCCAATTGCGCTGTGAACTGATTAAATAAAGGCTCAATTATTTCTTTTTGCGTAATGGTATCCTTAAAAAGCCAGATTGTTTTTGCATCAGGTACACGCTCTCCCAATGATAAGCCAATAAAACGCTGAAAGCTCATTCGATCAGTTATCTGGTATTCAGTTTGATCATCAGATAAATTAAACAATCGTTGCAATACGAGTATTTTGAACATCATTACAACATCATACGACGGTCTGCCGGCTTTGCTTTTACGTTCTTTACAATTTACCTTTTCAAGCAAAGGTCTGAATGATTCAAAGTCTATAACATTCAGTTTTTCCAATGAATCTCCGAGTTCGGATAATCTCTGTAATTGTGTTTCTTCCGCAAAAAGATTGATCTGCATTTCATTTCAACCGCCTTTATTATAGTATCTTTATTATACCATAATCTGACGATTTTTTCAACAATTTTTTATGAATTTTTAGAGGTTACCTTATATATTATTCCACAATCATTGGAATTGATCCGAGTATCTATGAATCTGCAGAATTGGACGGCTGTACCAATCTGAAAAAGATTTTTTATATTACCATTCCCATGATACGTCCTACTATGATTATGCTTATACTGCTGGCGATAGGCGGAATATTCCGTGCTGATTTCGGTCTCTTTTATCAGCTTCCTCTTAATTCCGGTTCACTTTTGAATGTAACGGATGTTGTTGATACATACGTATACAGAACTTTCCGCGTTACGGGAAATGCCGGTATATCCTCTGCCGTTGGATTGTGTCAGTCCTTTATGGGTATGATACTCGTTTCTTTAAGCAATTATATCGCAAATAAATTTGACGACAGCTACGGAATATTTTAATGATACAGAAAGGAACGGAAAATATTATGAAAAAAAATATAGGACTTGAAATTTTTAGCCATGTTGTTATAGGTATTTTTATAATTTGTTGTATAATACCGTTTCTTACGGTAATATCGGTTTCCTTATCCTCGGAAAGCGCAATAGCGGAACAGGGTTACGGTATACTGCCGAGAGGTTTCAGCCTCCAAGGTTATAAGACGCTTTTTGAAAGTCCGCAGACAATTTTGAAATCCTACGGAGTAACAA
>CAMCHB010000204.1 GCA_945874585.1 uncultured Clostridium sp.
ATGTTGTTCTCCATTTGGAAATTCTATAAGAGATATTTCTTCATTTGGTGGTTGTAACTTGTTTTCCTGATAAAAATACAAAGAAACCCACTCTGTTCCAGATTCATCTTTTTGTATCAACCGTTCTGGAAAATTCTGAAACATTTTATCTTCGGAAATTATCCATTTTTCCACATCTAAGTCAGATGCTCCCAAAGGCAAAAAACTCTCATCACCATACTCAGGTAATTCTATTTTTAGCATATTTTTTGCAGGTTTTATTCTTATATTTAAGGTAGGATCAAAATCTCTCACATATGGGTCCCACGGTCCATTATAAAAGTAGTCTGTATTGTCATTCCAATCCCAACCTTTCAACTTATATTTATCAGATAAGCGAGCCAGAATATTATACATAGCTATCCACTGATATTTTTTACCAATTCTTTCTATTTTCTTAACATGATGCCTGTCAAATCCCTCCCTATTCGAATCATACTTCCCAAAATATTTAGAACAATAACCCAAATTATCGAAAATAAATCTTAACGCATAATAATAAATGTTTGCTATATCTACTTCCTTGAAATGATTAACTGCTGATTGGAAAGTATATCTGCCAAAGTCTCCATACATTCCTACCCCCTTCACAGGAAGATCAAATTTCATAGAAAACAGTAAATTCCAAACTCCAGGTTGTTCAAACTGTTTATCACTATAATCTACTTCCTCAACCTTTGGAATAGGTACAGATTTATATGGTGGTTTGATTTTTGAAATATCAAACAGTTTCTCATCTTCCGGGTATTCCCACAAAAAACGTTCTATTATTAACCGTGCATAATCTCTTAATAAGATATCCGGGTACACATATGTCTGATCAAAAATTTCGTTATAAATCCATTCCGCCAATTCAGTAAATTCCGTCCTGAAATCTGCGATTCTTTTTACAACCGCACCAAATACAGTTCCATATATTCGTTGAATAATATAGGGATCATTGACCGATTTGAAAATCTCAAGCAATCTTTTGCATAATCCAAAGTGAGATTTCATTATCTCCACCATCGCTTTTGAGATTCTATCTCTCAGAGTACGATTCGAGGAAGAAAGTATCCATGAAAAAAGCGTCAGCAAAAGAAATGCTCTGTTTTCTGATAACCCCTCAAATTTATTGCCTTCTTCTATGAAATATGCCAAACTAACAATACGATCTTTTTCACTTAGATCATTGATTTCGATAGTCCACAAATAGTCACGGCGATTAAGTTCATACTTATTCAAAAGGTTAGTTAATCTCATCGCATTCAATTCACTATTTTCTTTGGTCGCGTTTTCAATAAATATATCCCACACCCGTTTAGGAGATACATGATACTTATTTATCAATTCCAAAAAGTCCTCTAATTTAACACAAGAACTTCTCCAAGTGAATGTTCCAACGTATTGATCTACTAATCGCTCTTTAGCCCAATCATCTGTAACGCAATCAACTATATCTATACATTCTTCACCATATTTCATCGCATATAAAGATGAAATCATTGCAAATACAGATTCATTTCCATAATTGTCTACATTTCCTTCTTCATCGATTGCTAATAATTGTGATTTACAGTATTCTCTGATTTTCCCCTTATCTTGTTCTTGTTCAATAATCCTACTTGCCTTTAGATAATCTTCAAGCAGATTATATCCAATATAAAAAATCTCTTCCTGATTTCTTACATAAGAAGCCAAAACACCAGCACGCTCAATAGCTTTAATGTATGCCGTCTTATTTGTCACACCATACATAGTCCACATAGGTGAATTCAATAACACAGGCTTAGTAATCGGTTTTTCTTTCTCTATATCAATCAGATAATAAAGTAGTTCTCTAAGTCCCCCGACTGCCTCACCAAAACCCGCTTCTTTTGAAGCTTCGATATCTGCTTGATTTATAACTCTTCCTATAAGATCCGTTAATCCCTGTTCTTGACCTGTATATGTTTGACAAAACCACATAAGGAACAAAGGATTTGTCATCTCGTTTTGAAGATAATACTCCGGTGAAAATGGTATTCCACGATTTGACAGAAACTCATATATACCGTTCGGAGAGTCATCATTCAGTCCATGGTGAACTATTTCAGCAATTCGCCCATTTTTTCGGTCCGAGAGTACTTTCTCACTTAATGTTAATTCTTCAAATCCTGTTCTCAAAGAAATAACAAGCCGTATATTTTGGAATTTCTCTATTTTGACAATTAACCCATTGATTCCGTTTTTCCATATTTCACGATTCCTACTTTCATTTATTGCATCAATAAATATTACAGCATCTCCCCCTGCTGAATATGCTTTTTCATCTATCACTGCTAATAAAGACTCAAAAGATTGTCCTGAGCTCAATCCATCAAGCCCATTCATAATCTGTGTTTCGATATGTTCATCCGAAGTATATGTCTGCCCCAAAAGCAGAATAGCAGGACGAGCATTTTCAAGTATTATTTTAGTAGATATTGCCAGTAGTTGAGACTTTCCAGTTCCCATTTCTCCAGTAACCAAAATCACTCTGTCAGTAATATATTCCCGTTCTTTTTCCGAAAGGCCAAGATAAGTTGGCAATTC
>CAMCHB010000205.1 GCA_945874585.1 uncultured Clostridium sp.
CGAACGCTGCGTGAAGTGGATTTTGGAAAAGACAAAGTAAAAAATACAGATATGCGAAAGCCTCCCGTTTGAGGGTGCAACTTAGGGATTTTCAGAAAACGAGAATTTTTGAGTGACACCTTCAGATAGTGGGACAAAACGGAATAGCGACCATGCACGAGCAGAAATGCTCCTGCATGGTCGTTTCCTTTTATTTGAAAATAAGTTAATCAGCAGTTTTTGCATCTGCATGGCTCTTTGATTGAACCTCTGCGCATACCTTTCTTACAACAAAGCAAGGGTCAATTTCACATTTTGAAAATACATATTCGCGTGTTTTTTCGAATATGCCGTCATGTAGGTGAAGTTGTCGCAATATAAGGTTTTTAATATAAACGCACTGGGTATCTATCAGATTGATGACTTTTTGATTAATAAGACTTGCATTTTCAGGATTTCGAATAAGCATAAATAATATTCTTGTTGCATTCCACTTGATATCCATATTATCAAATCGCAGCCATTGTAAAACATTCTGCAAAATGACTGCCTCCGCATTTTGAGGAAGCACAACGCTATCATCTACTTCAAAAAACTTGATGATTGTTCTCGTGACAGAAATACTCGTTGCCATATCATTTTGAATATATGATATACATTCTAAAATATCAACATAGCTATTTTCACCCATTGATATCCGAAGGAATGCAATAGCAATTTCCAGCGACACTTTATCAATATTTGATGACATTAGTGTATTATCAATATCTATAATTTCATTTTTTCGTTCTATTATCTTTTTGAATATATGATTATTCCTTGAAAAATCTTCTGGATATTTTATAGCAATGCAAGTAAGTAAGTATACCGCGTCAAGTTTTATATCTATTCCTTCTTTGGACACCAATAATGTTTCCGAAACCGCAGATATTAACGAATCCATTATATCAGAAGAACAGTTAAAACCGTCCTCCAGCAAAACTGCTCTCACTGTAGCAATATCCCGTGTGCCATGACCGAAGAATTGCCCGTTTTTTCCCTGCGTTTCGTTGCTGTGTTCAATTCGTTTTATATATTCTTGAATGAAATCAGGAAAATCTTTTTGCTTCTCAAGGGTTGTTTCCAGTTTATATGCACCAGTATAAAACTCTGGTAAATATTCTGCGATTTTGGCATCCAGTTTTTTCGTTGCGTCGAGATTTTGCTTACGAAGAATATATAAAAAAGAAGGAGCATATCCGATTTGTTTGCGTTCTTGTTCGTTTTCTAAAACAGTAATTATGTGTTCAATTAATGACTGCGCACAGTCTGCACTCACCTTGTTTATATCAATCCGATTTGCAATGAACTTAAACATGTCCATATACCAGCGACTGTAATGATTATCCATAAAAGTACAGCATATTTCCGCCAATATATCCTGATGCATTCGATAAGCAGTCCCGGTGAGGCAAGTGAAAATACTCTGACCAATTGCAATGACGCTATGTTTGCTACTCAACCATTCTTTGATTGTGCTGATAATCTGTCCTTCATAATTCGCATAATCGGAATCATTCAAATAATACCCAATAGTGCCAAACGCCAATAGTTGACTGGATATACGGCGGTATGCAATAGGGTGGTTGTTGCAAAATCCCATTATTTCTGCGGCATCTTTTTCATTCATTTCATTCAAGATTTCAGGATAGGACTCTTGGATTCCCTTTATCTCTTTTTCCTTTCCGGAAAAAATAGCAAGCTTCAATAAATCCTTTCTGAATCTCCAATCATCATACTTGCAGCACAAATAAAAAACAAAATCTCTGATTTTATCGTAATAAAGCAAAATATGAGTTAATGAACCGTTATAAATAGAAACTATGAAGGAACTGGCTAATAATTCCCCATATTGGTCATAATTGTTGCCAATCGTAATGGTATACGGAGATTCTGTTTGCTTTTTATATAATCCGCTAATATATTTTTCCTGCAAAGACTCATTAATTCTATCTAAAACAGGATAGTTTACATTCTCCTCTATACCATCTAATTCCTTTTGAGCTGAAGATTCAGTGTAGCAATTGCTTGCCGTACAATTAACCCAATGCACGTTTCTCAAATCAATAAGAATATCTTGAATAACCCAAGTTGGTTGCGAGGTTTCTTTGGCCAATTTCAAGGCAGCTTCCAGATTATCAATGCACTTTGTAATGTCTCCTAAATAATACGATTGAATGGCTTGCCATCGAAGAGTGACAACACCAAAGTACACTTCATCTTGCAGTTCCTTTAATGCATCCAAAAACATTCCCGTATTGAAATTCTTAATTGACTTGGCCTCAAATAAGACAGCTAAAAATTGTTCGCCCCATTCGTCAAGCTTACTTGTTTTGATTTCTTCATCCATCATTCTTGCAGTTGAAAAACCAACCGTAAGCTTTAATATATAATCTTTGCACTTATCTATATTGCTCACAACTGTTTTTGGTATCTTTGGTGCATAAAAATTGGCATTTTGTGGTAAGCTTGTCAAACCGAAAGATTCTTCTGCAGCCTGCGTTTTTGCTATTAGACGACCTCTACAGTAATTTAGATAGATGGCCACAATATCATTGATTAAGGCCTG
>CAMCHB010000206.1 GCA_945874585.1 uncultured Clostridium sp.
GATATTGATGGCAATAGAAGTATTGAGCTTTTGACAATTGCGAAAAATATATATAGAGAGTGTTCAGAGTATGTTCATGGAAATTATGGAAAGTTAATGCTATTAACTGAAAATGTGGAATATAACGAAGAAAATGTAGATAGATATATAGAAGTGTTTGAAAGCGTTAAATATTTAATTAGCGTATCTTTACTAATTAGATTTAGAGAATTATTTGATAAGGAAGAAATTTTAGTGAAGTTGGAAAGTGTGTTAATGGATAATTTAGGCATGTTGCCGGAAGTTCAAGAACTATATAATAGGGAGAGATAATAACATATGAATGAATTTGTTTTTCGAACCGAAGAATTGACAGATAGGCAAGTTATGGATTTGGGGGTATTATCTGAGTATGAAAATAGCATTATTGATAAGCTAATAGCCCCATCTCCTGTATTGTTAGTAGGGAGCAGAGGCGTAGGGAAAACTTTCCTTTTTAAAATGGCAGAAATACGGATGTTGAATGAATTTGAAAAAGAGAAAGTACTTCCAGTTACACTTACATTTAGAAAAGCATCGTTATTAAAAAGTGGAAATGAGTATCAGTTTCAATATTGGATGTTGGGGCGAATTTGTTCAGAAGTTTTAAGAGCGATACGAAAAACAGGAAAACTTTCTGCAATTTCCCATAATTTATCACTATTGGCAGGAAATCAAGATACACAATCGAGTAAAATAGATGAAATTGTGAAGAAATTTGAAGATTCGTGGAAAAATCCGGGGATACGGGTTGAAGCAGAAAGTATTCCTAGTTTAGATGATTTCTTAAATACAGTAGAAGATTTATGCGAAGAATTAGATATTTCACGGATTGTTTTATTCATAGATGAGGCAGCACATGTATTTTATCCTGAACAACAGAGAGAATTTTTTACATTGTTTAGAGATTTGAGATCACCATATATAAAATGTAATGCTGCTGTGTATCCCGGAGTTACAGTTTATGGCGATACTTTTGAGCCGGTTCATGATGCTCTACAAATTACACTAACAAGAAATATTGATGATGTAAATTATGTATCAAATATGAAAGAAATGGTTATGCGTCAAGTCAAAGATAGCGCTTTGGCAACACGGCTTTCGCAACAAGGAGCTAATTTTACTTTGCTTGCATATGCCGCATCAGGAAATCCTAGATACTTGCTCAAGAGTGTAGAACTGGCTAATAAAATGGATGCTAATTCAATTAATCAAGTCTTTCGTGAATATTACAGAGAGGATTTATGGGCCGAACATACAAAACTGGCAGAAAGGTATCCGGGGTATCAAAAATTTATAGATTGGGGACGGGATTTTATTGAAACTAAGGTTATCCCTGAAATAAAAAACAAGAATGATAGTTTCTTACAAGAAAGAAAAGGGAAAGGAACAACGCTTTATTTCTGGATTCATAAAAATGCGCCTCAGGAAGTTAAGGAGGCATTAAGGATTCTTGAATATTCTGGTTTAGTATATGAAGAAGCAGCCGGGATAAGAGCGACAAGAAGTGAAGTGGGAACTAGGTATATGGTTAATATAGGATGCCTACTAGCTATGGTAACAAAACCGACAACTTCTGGTTTAGATATTGTTAAAAATGCAGATATTCGTAGAATGAGTGAGTACGGGGCAAATCATGTGTTATATAAAAAGATTCAAGGTGCTGTCTTGGATAGTTACTCAGATGCATTGCAAATACAATTTGCAAAAAATATTGACGTACTAGAACTAACTGAGTGGCAAAAGAAAAAAATGCATGAAATTCAAGTCGATACAATTGGAGATTTGATAAGTGCAACGGAAGAAAAACTAAAGCAAGCTAAATATATTGCAGATGTTCGAGCAAGAAATATAAAAAATGCAGGAATAGCGGCTGTTTGTGAATATTTATTAGGATGATGAATTTGATAACACATTGTTGATAACAAATTGATAACACTATCAGAAACAGCTCATAGAGATATGAAAGTTGGAAACAAATAAAATCAAATAGAGCCAAATCTCCTATACAAAACTGTATAGAACTAAATTTGATTTTGCGAGTTCGAATAGAAGTCAAATCCCCGGAAAAGCCTGTATTTTGGTGTGCGACCCGTCAAGTAGACAATCAAAAAACATAAAAGTTTTTCTGCCCGGTATTACTGCCGGGCAGTTTTTATGCTGCTTCCTTCAACTTAATTTCGTGGTATTCCATTGGAGTCATAACGTTCAGATTTCTCTGTACGCGCTTGGTTGCGTAGTAGGTCATATATTCTTCAATGGCCTGCAAAAGCTCTTCTTTCGTCTTGAACTTATGTCCATAGTACATCTCTCGTTTCATGATTCCCCAGAAGCCTTCCATGGGGCCATTATCTATACAATGAGCCACTCTTGACATGCTTTGCGTCATTCCTGCATCCACGATTTTCTGCCGGAATTCTTTTGATGTGTATTGGTACCCTCTGTCACTATTATCCTGAATTCGGCATAAGACCGACTATGCCGAAGAAAAAACTATGCCGAAGTTTTTCTTTGTTGCTTGAGTTTTCTTCGATGTTAAAAGATTCTTCGGCATAGTA
>CAMCHB010000207.1 GCA_945874585.1 uncultured Clostridium sp.
ACACACTGCATATCGTCGGCAGCGTCAGATGTGTATAAGAGACAGCCGTTATATTTTTGTAACGTTTTTGTAATGGTATTGTAATATGCAAGATTTCGATTTGCATTTTAATTGGTAGGACGATTTCCTACCAATTTTTTCTTTTATTTTTTAGGAATTCTCTTCCTTTGCTTGTTTCTCTGATCGTTTGGTTAGTTTATCAATATAATATCTTCGAATGATGGCTAAATTGGTAAACATTCTTCCTACAAATACAACAATTGCTGCTAAATAAATATCTACATTTAATTTTTGTCCTAGATACGTTAATAAAATAGATAAAATGGCATTACCAAAAAATCCGGATACAAATATTTTCATATCAAACTTTTTGTTTAATACAGAAGTAATTCCACCAAATACAGAATCTAAGGCTGCCACAATTGCAATGGCTAAATAGCCTGAATAGGTGTAAGGAATAATCGGTGCATTTATACCAAAAATTACTCCTAAAATACATCCTATTACAATAGCAAATAATAACATCATATATAATTCCTCCCTAATTTTCTTGCATGTATTTTATATCCCAATCTTTTTCATATTTTGGAATTTCGATTTCTTTTTCAACACTAACATCTGCTTTTTTGTCATAGGCATTTATAATTTTGTCCATATAACCAGAATTTTTTTGCATCAACCCACTTTGTAATCTGGTTGAATTGCCAATTGCCTTCACCACATAAGGAGAGTTAACACGATTTCCGTCTACCACTATGTAAGTATTGTTAACCATTGTAATATCCGTACGATCTACTACACGTATATCGTTAATAGAAATGGCCTCCGCTCCTGCTAATTTTAATTCATTTATCAGTTGAAGCAAATCATATACATTTATTTTTCCATCGTATACATCATCATCACTATAGTATTCTGGAGCTACATCGTTGTCTGTTAATGTCACAACAACTCCCTCTCCTACGACATCTGTCAATCCTAAACTTCTTTTGGCATCTGCCAACTCTGTTTCTAAAATCTTGCCGGTTTGTATATTATCTCTCGTACCTTGTTTATATTCCTGAATTTTTTGGTTGTTATCTTCTAATTTTTTAGATACATCCTCGTATTTGGATTTCCATGTTGCAAGCTCTGTTCTTAAATCTGATTCACGCATAACTTCTATAGAGGTCATATCTGTTTGATCAACTGTTTTGAATTGCATGAACATAATAGCCATCAAAATAAAACATACAATTCCTATTACAACCGAAATTGTCCATTTTCCCTTCACTGATCATCACCTGTCTTTCATGTATTCTCTTTTAATAACGCCTTCGTATTTTGGAATTTCGATAAAGGTTGCCTTGTTAATCTCAATTTGTAATCCATCTCTTTTCATTTCATAAATATAATTATATGGCATTTCAAGTGCACCTTTTAATCTTTCTTGTGAGCCAATTGCCTTAATTTCAAATGGTACCCCTACTTTCTCTCCATTGATACGCACTACATTTCCATCACACGTAATAGCTGTCACACTTGTAATTCTTTGGTCATTGATAGAAATAGCTTCTGCTCCTCCATTTTTTAAAAGATTCACAATTTCTACTAAGTCTCCATCGTGTACAACCGATTTACTTGGATCCAAGGCATCTTCACTTTTTTTGTTATCATCCACTTTTACGATAACACCTTCTCCTTTCACATCTGTTAATCCCAATTGTCTATTGATTTTACTTAGTTGATCTTCCATTTGTGCTGTTTCTGTATTATTTTGCGTCGCTTTTTTTCTGTCATCTTCCAAAGTTTTTTCTGATTGAGCCAAATCTTTGTATGCATTATCATATTTTTCTTTCCACTTAAGGACCTCATCTCTTAATTTATTTTCTGTTGAACTTTTAGATATTCCCGTTGTTACCGTGTTTTTTATTGTCTTAATTTGTACACAAATTCCGAACAGTTAATAAAAAACACATAACACCAATTGTCAAGCCAATATATTTTTTGTTCATATTTCATTTCCTTCCTGTCTTATACTTTTTCTCGAAAGACCGCTTCGTTTGTTTTGTTAATTTTACCATCTAGAAAAATTTCACCGCTTTTGCCTTTCTCTCCTTCTAAGCATTTTTTTAATAACAATACTTTTGTATTTATGTCAGTTGCATCACCTATATAGATGGTTTTTCCTTCTGCCTCCATGTTCAATACGATATCTGTTATATCTTTTATATCAATTTGTGTGATCAAATCAGCAATTCCATTCGCTTTTGCATTTTCTACAATTTTTAAGACTACTTCCATTTTCTCTAAATCTTCTACTACTAAACGTTTTCCAGTTTCAAAATTTGTTGTTTGGTAAGATGTAATCACTGGCAAATTTGGTTTGTGATCTGAAATTTCTAATATGTAACCTTGATTATTGATATAGGCATATTTACCTTCTTTTTCTAATACATAAGTTGGTTTTCTTTCTTTTACTTGAATCACAATTTCATTTGGTAATTTTCTTTTGATTTCAATATCTTCAATATAAGCATTTTTCTTAATATTATTTTTTACCTTTAATGTAGGAATGCTA
>CAMCHB010000208.1 GCA_945874585.1 uncultured Clostridium sp.
ATTAATGATTGATCATTATAATAACTCCATTTTGTTTTTACACTACCACTTGTATACTTACAAGTTTTTGATCTGTAGTATGTTGTATAAATTGGTGTTTTAACAGTTACATCACGGTATACATTTTCCGTAATTGTTTTTGTTTGATATCCTGTTAAAACTTTTCTTGTGTTATATACTGCTTCTTCTTTTGTGCCAGTTGCTAAACATGTATAAACATTTTGTTTTACTGGAACTTTTGTTACTGTTCTTTGATATACACGATATAACATTGTTACTTTACCACTACAATTTACTGTACAATCTTCTACTTGTGCTGAATTTGGAACAACTACATAACGAGTTGTATCAGTATCAGTAGGAACATATGCAAGTTTATCAGTTCTTACATAACTCCATGAAGAATATTCATTACGATACTCTCCTGTATTTGCTAATACATATCCATATTCTTTACAATAATCTTTTTTAACAGTACCAACATAATATCTTTCATCTTTATAAATTGGTTTTGTCGTATCCAGTACTGTTTTTGTTCTTGTACCTACTAAACGTTTTTCTGTCGTTGTTTTATAACCTGTTACTTCTGTTCTCTTCTGAACTTTTTGCGTATCCGTTGAATATTTTGGAGTAATAGACCATTTTGACCAATCATCACTCCAATCAGAACAAGTACCATTTACAATTTTTTTGTACTCATAAATATATTCTTTTCCTGGAGGTGTTGTTGGTGGCGTTGTCGGTGGTGTTACTGTTGGTGTAGGAGTTGGCGTCTTAGATGGGGTTGTACTTGGAGTCTTAGATGGGGTTGTACTTGGAGTCTTACTTGGTGAAGATGCTTTTGGATTAGTTGGAATAATCACTGGTGATTTAACATCTTGGGTATTTTTTTCACAAATTGTTGTTTTACAATAATCATAACATCCCATATAAACTAAAATATAATTTTCTTGTTCACTACATTTTAGATTTACTTTCATAACGTATTCATTTTCTTTTTTCGTAACTTCTACATAAGAACCATCTTCATCACATAACTTACCATTACTATCTTTAATTGGTAATACTAGTTTCTCATCATACATTTTTCCCAAAGTCATAGATGCTTTTTCACCTACTACTTGTGGTAAACGTTCATTTGTATAGTATCCTTTAGCAGCATCTTTCATAATTAAAATATTTTCGACAAAAATACGATCATATAATGGCTGTACCGTATCTTTTACAAACTGTTTAGATGGAAATAGCCACATCAATAAAAAGACGAATAAAACTACAAATAAAATTTGTAGAATAACATCTTTTAATGAAAAATTATCTCTTCGTTCATTATACATATTTAACTCCCCCTTTAATTGGTTGTTATGCTAACACAAAACATACAACTTGTCAAATTATAGAGATATACTTTATAGGTACATTGTAACACTATTTAACCTTATTCGTCAATCGATAATAACACAATTGTACATCCCGGATTATAATAAAATGTCTTAAAATCAAGAACACATCTACTTTTTCTTAAAACATCATGACATGTTGCTTTTAAAATACCACTTCCACACCCATGAATTATTACAATAATTGGTTGTTTTAACTTTCTTTGATCTTTCATAAAATCCATGATTGCAACACGCGCTGTTTCCCTGTCAAACCCATGTAAATCCAATTTTGGATATGAATCAACAAAAATAACATCATTCAAAGTCATGAATATATTTTCTCATTTCTTCTTTCGTAGCAACAGAATTTCTACCACCAATTTTGGTCACCGAAATTCCCCCTGCTACTGTTGCAATCTGAACAGCTTTTGTAATTGGAAGTTTTTTACTAATCGCATACGTAAAAGCTCCGTGATATAAATCACCAGCCCCTGTTGAATCAACTGCGTTTACTTGAATGGTTGGCATCAATTTAATTGTTTGATCACGATATAAAGATCCCATTGACTCTAATGTAATAATAATATGATTACCAAAAATATGTTCCATTTTTGTAAAACATTGTTCTAATGTTTTGCTATCAGCATTCTTTAGTGATACCCCTGTTAATTCTTCAGCAAATTCATGAGAACAAACAACATAATTTACTAAATGTGATAATTCAATCACTTCTTTTACGGGTCTTCCAGCATCAATAATAGAAATGGCATTAGGATATTTCTTTTATAACTCTTTACATAATTCATATTCTTGTCCATCTATTAAAATAATATCTGGTTCTTCTATATTCGCTTTTTTTTGATATTTCATATCATCAGGTCGATAAGTTAAAATTGTTCTAGAACCAATACTTGTATTAGCAATAATGAAACTTGAAGTTGTTGTATAATCATCATTTAATTGCATATTGTCTGTCGCAACCCCTACTTGATCTAATTCTTGCTTTATTTTTTTTCCATACAAGTCATTTCCTACAACACCTATAAATTCTACATCTGTCCCCCAGCATCCTAATAAATAAGCTGCATTACATGCAGGACCTCCACCACATTCTATTCGATTATGAACTCTATTTTTCGTATTTTCAATAGGATAACTCTCTAGTGGTACTGTAATAT
>CAMCHB010000209.1 GCA_945874585.1 uncultured Clostridium sp.
ATCATATACCTCAAAAGAAAGTTTGCTGTCAGGAGCTGATTTCAAAGTAAAATCTACAAATGATGAAAGAGTTGTAAAGAGCGTTATTCCACCATCATTGAAATTTGACCTTATAGGAAAGATTGTTTCAGCAACAGGTTTAACAAGGAAAGATATTTCTTCTATATTAAGAGGTATTTCTTCTGAAAAATTTGCTTTATATAAACAAAATCCTGAAGAATTTATTTTAAAAGTATCAAATATCGTCAATGACCAAAAATCTGTTTCAGTAGTAAATCACATAAAATACGAAACGCTAGGTTCAACGTATGAGTCTGATATTTTTACGGATTCTTCTCTTAAAGGTAGATTGAATGTTAACGCCATGAATTCCAATAAACATATCTACACTCATGTTATATATGATTCAGACAATGAAAAGAAATTTGCTGAAGATTTAGAATGTCATGAAGAAGTTATTGTATATGCAAAATTGCCAAGAGGTTTTTATATCAATACTCCTGTTGGTCATTACAATCCAGATTGGGCGGTTGTGTTTAACGATAAAGTAAATAAAGTAAAAGATATTTACTTTGTGGCAGAAACTAAAGGTTGCAATGATTCTTTAAATTTAAGAGCGATTGAAAAGGCTAAAATAGACTGCGCAAAAGAGCATTTTGATGCTATTTGTAAGGACCTTATTGATGAAGAAAAGGTCAATTATTGCCAAGTTAAAGATTATGGTACATTGTTAGATATATTAAGAAATAGAAAAACAAAATAGTGCCTATAGTGGGCAATAATGCATTCATAAATCATTCAGAGGCTTCTGCTTTTACCCACAACTATGCTCGAAGCCTCAAATAATACAATTTGACTTTTTTTGTCAAAAATATCAGATTCTTCTTAAACGTGAAGTTATTGGTCTAATACTGTTGAAGAAAGTTGTTTTTCCGTCAAAATTTGTTTCTTAAAGATGGTGGTGTTTTTGCTTTTACAAAAATCTCTAATTGGAAATCTTATAATTGGAATTAAATAACAAAATCAACAGCATTAGGAGGCTGGTATGCCGTTTGAAATTTTACCAACAGAAGATAATCTGATTGAGTCATATTCCAATAATTCTTTAGATAGAAATAAGTATATAGAACAGTTTTATAAAATGCTGACTTCTAATTCCTCTAAATTTTCTACCATCTCATTAGATGGTAAATGGGGAAGTGGAAAGACTTTTTTTATAAAGCACACACAATTATTGATGAGTGTTAAACTATATGAAGAAAGAAAAGCTGATTTCAAATCTATACTTGGCAAGTATGATGATAAAAAATATTCTACCATTAAAGATAAAGTTTCTAACTTAGATCAATGTGAAGTTTTCCCTTTTTATTATGACGCTTGGGATAATGACTCTGATCCTTTCCCTGTTCTTTCAATTCTCTATTCAATTTGTAAAGCGTTGGATAATGGTCTTTTAGAAAAAAAGTCAATTAAAGAAAATTTTAATTCAATACTATCTTGCTTATCTAAGTCTGTCCCAATTTTATTTGGTGTTCCAGATATCTATGGTTGCATTAAACAAATCAATGATGATTTTAAAAGTAGCAGAAATAAAGAATTGCTACTTCCTATAACAGATCATCACTCTATTATTGAGTCCATTAAAGCTCTGATAAAGGTTGTTATTGATAATTCACACTGCAAATCGATAGTTATTTTTGTTGACGAGTTGGACAGATGCAATCCTTCATATGCGGTGAGACTGCTAGAAGATATAAAACACTACTTTTCAATAGATAATGTTACTTTTGTATTTTCTGTTAATTTGTCTGAACTTCAACATATGGTAAAGATGGTATATGGAGAGCAGTTTGATGCCTTTAGATATTTAGATCGATTTTTTGACATTAGGTTAAATCTTCCTGTAGCTGACCAAGAGCGCTATTTAAAAAATGAAATTTCAACATCTGAACATATAGGAATTTTAGATCATTCAATCTTGGCTGTATCCTCTCTCTTTAAGCTAGAACTAAGAGAATTTTACAAATTTAGTAGAATTGTTCTCCTTTTAGCAAAAAGCAACTCAAATTTTGAAACTCAAATTCATGAAGATCAAGTTTTTGTACTTGATATATTATTACCTCTAGCTATTGGTCTTAAATTTTATGATATTGAAAAATTCAATAATTTCATAGAAGGAAAAGATCCTTCTCCTATATTAGAAATTTTGATTCAATCTGATATACAAAGCTTAATAAAGATGATTTTTTTAGATAACAAAGCTAATTTAGAAAACAATAATGAAGGTAATATTAAAGAATTAGTTGAAGAGGCATATCAGACCGTTTTTGAAGTTAAATATAAAACTGTTGGAAAATGCGATTTTAGACGAGATTGGAAATCAATATTATTGTCTAAGGTTTGTATGATTCAAAGATAGACTCCAAGACACACCTACAATCTTAATTAGCCAGCTAAATATTGATTATCCCTATATTTAAAGATAGTTGATTGATAAGTGAATAGCACCAAATCAGTGATTTTCAACTCAATCCAATCTTTTCTTGAAAATTAAAT
>CAMCHB010000210.1 GCA_945874585.1 uncultured Clostridium sp.
TATAACATATCAGATTGTTTTTCCCTAACAATTTTTCTTTAAAATGGGGGTTGTTTTGAGGATTCAAGAGGGTAATTTTCGGTAAATGAAGGTTGTCAGGGAGAAATCGAGCGTAAAAAAGCAGCTACCGTTTTTTCGGTAACTGCTTAAAGACCGACTTTATTATGCATGCGTTCCGCCAATTTACTTGCCTTATCTGTGAGCTTGCCTATTCTAGTTTCTTTTCGCTGAGCTCTTCTTTGCTTTTTCTCTTTTTTAAGGCGCTTTTTATACTTAGCATAATCAATACATTCAAACGGACAAGGCCATTCGGTCAATTCTTTGGATTTTTCAATCTCATCCTGAATATCTTTTTCCAACTGTTCCGGTGTAAGTTTACGGTATTCGGGATCGATATAATCCTTTAATATATAAACCTTCACATTTATCACCTTAATTCTATACTGATACTTGAAAAAGCTTCAATCTGTAAAAGAAATGTCCTCCGGTATATTTTCTCCCATATTTTTAATTTGCCTTAAATCCGCTCTATCAAGAAAATAACCTTTTCGGCAATCTTTACAAAAAATAGCTCCATAGCCATAGCCTTCCGCAGTAATTTTTCTATATCCGAAAGCTGTATTCTGCGAGCTGCAATACGGACATTTCCCAACTGTATTATTTTCAGCAAAGCAAAGTAAGTTTTTCTGCCATCTCATAACTTTTTCATCCCTAAAAATAGTGTTGGCACGCTGCGTCTTTAAAAGATTCCCAAAATTTTTCAGCCAGCTCCTTTATTTCATCCGGTGCATCTTCTTTTAATTTGCAACGTTCGTCTAAATAAGGCTTGATAGCCTCAAACATTCTATTCTCTTCTTCTGTAGGAAATCTCATAATCTCACCCTCTAGTTGAATAGCCCTCTTTTCCCAAGAATATTTTATAAATAAACTTAAGGGAAAAGATAGCTAGTAAATCTTTTCAAGTTATTTGTTTTTAATGTTTGTCTAATGCCAAACCTATCAACCGATTAGCCTGATCTGCCATGAACAAGGGAATATTCAGTACATCATCATCGAGTTTCAGATTATCCAAAGAGAATCGTATACGAAGCTTTACTTTATCAGGAAACAGCTCCTTGAATTTCTTAAGACTCTTGCTGGCTGTATTAGCTTCAGATTTGACTTCGACAGGAAAAATATCATTTTCTCGCTGAATCAAGAAATCCACCTCATAAGGAGGATTTGTCTGTGTCCAATAGCGTGGAGGTACTTCGAACTGTGTAACCAATGTTTGAAGCACAAAATTTTCGGTCAATGCGCCCTTAAATTCAGTGAACAATCGATTTCCTTCACCAAAGGCAGTGGGAGTCAACTGTGCCAGACGGCGAAGCAAACCAACATCTACCAGATAAATTTTAAAAGCTGATAGGTCATCGTAAGCTGCTATCGGGAGACCAGGAGCAGAACTACGGTATACCTTATGCACCAGTCTGGCATCTACCAACCACTGCAGGGCATCCTCGTATTCTCGTGCTCTTGCACCTTCTTTGATAACTTTGTAGATGAACTTCTTGTTTTCCCTTGCCAGCTGAGAAGGTATAGATTTCCAAATCATAGAAATCTTTGGGAACTCATTAATATTAGGATGTTTGGCAAAGTCACGCTCATATGCACTAATAATGTCAGACAGGGCTTCCTGCATAGCAGAAACATCTCGAGCTTGTGTCCACATTAGAACAGGTTCAGGCATACCACCAGTTACATAGTACATCTTCAATTTCTCATACAGAGGATTAAAGAAAGCATCTGGGATAGGTTCAATATTGTTCACACTTTCCATATATGTGACAAGGGTTTCATCACCATTGGCAATCAAAAATTCTGAGAATGTCATAGGATCAATCTGCATAAAGTTAACCTTTCCCACAGGAAAAGAAGATGGTTTTGCTAAAGCAATGCCCAACAGGGAACCAGCGCAGGCAATATGATATTGCGGAGCATTCTCGCAGAAATACTTCATAGAGTTGATAACTTTAGGGCAATCCTGAACCTCGTCAAAAATAATAAGCGTCTTTTCGGGCAAAATCTTTTGGCCACTTGCCAACATCAAATTCTGAAGAATACGATCAACATCTTTGGTAGTTTCAAAGAATTGCTTATATTCCTCGTTTTCATCAAAGTTAAAATAAGCGGTATTTTCATAGTAACATTTGCCAAACTCTTTTAGAATCCATGTCTTGCCCACCTGTCGAACACCTTTCAATATCAAAGGCTTACGGTAGGAAGAATTTTTCCAGGCGAGCAGTTTTTTCAAAATAAATCGTTTCATAGGCTCACTCCTCACATTTTTATTGGAGTTTTAGTGTTTTTAATCACATTTTTATTATACACCATAATTCGAAACAATCAACATCTTTCACACAATTATATATAATTTCTGGTATGATTATCACACTTTTATGTGATTTTGTGCAAAGTAAGAGGTTGGGAGTTGAAAAATGCACCATCCAGCCCTTCTTTGGTTTATAAGATTAGTTTTTCCTAAGCTCATATCGAGAGCATTATTATATTTTCTC
>CAMCHB010000211.1 GCA_945874585.1 uncultured Clostridium sp.
TCAGCCTCGGTCTCGTGGGCTCGGAGATGTGTATAAGAGACAGCTTATGAAATATGCACGAATTAATTCAAATATCTACGATTTACTTCTAAATAACATTCTGCATTATCTCTCAATAAAACTTTTTTTCGCATTTGTCTATTTCCATTCCTTTAAATTTTTATATATAACACCGAACATTCTCTCATTGTTGCCTTCACCGATGAAAGAATTGTGCGGTGTGATAATAACATTTTCAAAATTCCATAATTCTGAATTTTCACTCAAGGGTTCTTCCTCGAAAACATCAAGGATTGCTCCGTAAATTCTTTTTTCTTTCAAAGCACGAATCAAAGCAGATTGATCAGTTACTTTCCCCCTTGAAAAATTACAGAATATACTGTAAGGTTTCATAGAATCAAATTTTTCGCTGTTAAATATGTGAAACGTGCTTTCAGTTAAAGGAACAGTCGAAATAACAATATCGGATTTTTTTAAACTTTCATTTAGTTCCTTTATATTATAATACTCATCAAAATATAAGCAATCAGGCTTGAAAATATCAACACCCAATATTTTAACACCAAATACCTTTAATCTCTTTGCAATTTCTGTACCTATGCTTCCGAATCCGACAATAAATGCCGTTTTATTATATAATTCAAATATTTCTCTTTCTTTCTCCCAAATATGTTTTTCTTGGCTTTTATAAAATTTTCTGCTTTTTTTATAAAGCTCCAAAATTTTCCCAACAGCCCATTCAGCTATAGGAATGGAATACACTCCTCTTGCATTATATATTCGGATATTCTTATTTTTTATATAATCCATATCTATTCTGTCATAGCCTGCACTTGTAAGCTGTATTATTTTTAGATTTTTAAACTTCTTTATATCGTTATACAAAAACAGACCGTTACAAATTACCGCATCATAAATTTGTGGAGAATCAACAAGAGTGCGTTCGTCTTTATGAAAATAAACATTATAACCCAATTCTCTTATTTTTTGTTCATATTCGTTATTGAGCGGAAATGCTCCGGTAATTAAGATATTCATACTTTCTCACCACAGTTTACGATTTCATCGATTTTATTAATTAAGTCAAGATGAATTAATTTTAATTTTTCCGTGTCAATTTGCTGCAATGACAGCTCATAATCCCTGATTTCTTTTAAACCTATTTTAAATATGTTTTCAATTTTTTCAAGATTCTCGATTTTCTCCCAGTTGCAAAAGCTTCTTGATAATATTGCCGCATCAGACCCCAATCTGTAATGCTCTGCAATGATTATTTCGGCAGGTATTAAACCTTCATTTAGCCGTGCTATACCGCCGAAGCCGTAAGGTATATTTTTTTTTCTGAATTTTTTGCATAGACCTTCAACGGTTCCGTCAGTTAAAAGTTCAAACATAAACCTCATATTATAACACATATGTAAATCGTTAAGACCTATATGTATACGGTCGATTCCGTTAATTGTAAGAATTTCATCGATATTCTCAACTGCTTCTTTTGTTTCACATAAAAGCATAACTTTTACTCTTTTTGCCACTATATTAATAAATGTTTTTACTTCTGCAGCTGTTTTAAAATAAGGGAGCATTAATATATCCGCACCATTCTCGATAGCTGCGTTTATTTCTAAGCGGCTATTTTCCCAAATAGGATTAACCCTTACAAGAAGCTTTGCTTTTTTTAAAACCGATTTTACAATACGTATATCATCTAAAGAATGGTGAGACTTTACGGTATCGCCCGGTTGCCTTTCGGCTTTTCCTATAGTTTCCAAATCGATAAATATAATATTCGTTCCACAATCATCGGCAATTTTTGCAATTTGAGGATTATTTGTTATATACATCAGTTTAAGAGGCATATTGATCAACCTTTCGCGACAGTTTCCGATTCGTTCTTTTCTGCGGTTTCTCTTATATTATAATTATCTTTGAACGTAATCACCTTAAATATAGTTTTGAAAAAGATATTCAAATCAAGCCAAAAACTAATATGTTCGGCATACCATACATTCATTTCTATTCGTTTATTCCATTCAACGTCTTTTCTTCCGTGAATTTGAGCCCAGCCTGTTACTCCGGGTCTTACACTGAACATTTTTTTCTGTTCATCGGAATACTCCTCATAAGGCCATGGATGATATGTTAAAGCCGGTCTGGGACCAATTATGCTCATATCTCCTTTTAAAATATTGAAAAACTGCGGAAGTTCGTCGATACTTGTCAAACGTATGAATTTTCCGACTTTGGTTACTCGCGGATCATCTATTCCGCTATATACACCGCTCCCTTTTTTCTCAGAATCTATGTACATGGAACGGAATTTATAAATAGTAAACGGAACTCCGTTTACGCCCAAACGTTTTTGTTTAAATAACACAGGACCCTTCGAATCAATTTTAATAAGCAAAGCAACCACTATAAAAACAGGGAGCAACACTACGATTCCGATAAGAGACAAAACAACGTCGATCATTCTTTTAAAAAAATTCCGATACATATTTCCCTCCGTAAAATTAATTTTCACATACCTATTTTATTATAGCATAGATA
>CAMCHB010000212.1 GCA_945874585.1 uncultured Clostridium sp.
AGAGTCTATCAGCAACGTAGGTGCTTACATAGAGATTTGTGAATTTCAGTTTGACAGTAAACGGCTGACCTTCTTTTATAATTCCAAACAGGTTGTCGCTTTTCTCAGGCAGAGCAGGGAGATTTTCACTTGATCGGTCCTCTAGAATCTCAACTTCAGTAATTCTCTGCACTGCAAAATTTGTAGGATTATCGTATTTTGGAATTACCGGCCCACTTTCATTTACTATAAAGCCTGCTATATAGAAATTTTCATGTAGAACAATTAGCTTCATCGGAGCAAAGCAGTGCTTTTTTAATTCACCATCAAAAAACTTCTGGTGACTTACAAGACAGCATTTTTTCCTGTTGATACACTCATACAGTGAATGCAGCTGCGTTTGGACTTTACTGTAATCAATATGACCTTTGCTAAGTCCCTGAGCAAAGGAGATGGTTTTAAAAGAGAAGCGTTCCTTTCTAGGCAGATAGTTGGCAGCATTAAAAATTGCCTGCTCGAGCTTTTTTCTGTCATCTTCAGGCAGCAGCTCGCCCACGATGTCTCTGCACAGTTCCATCTGCCGGTAACCTTCAATTGCTATCGGCTCGTACATGCCGTGGCGGCAGTGCTCAATAAAATATCTTTTGGTTCTGGTTTTAGGATCGGTTTCCTCTTCTACATTGATTTCCTCATTGCTGTTCAGGGTATCTACAAGATGCCTGATGCTCTGCTTGGAGCAGTTCAGTAGCTTTGTTAATTCAAGAGTTGAATATTTCCTCTCTGAACCTAAAAGTAAGCGGTAAAGCTTTAAAAGCTTATCTGATTTGGTTGCATCAGGATCAATCTTCTTTGGCATAGGCAATTAGGACTATTTCTTATAACTTTCCTTATTAGCTATTCTTATTAGCACTTAAATGTTAATTATTCCATACCCAACTTTTGATGCTAGGCAAATATGTAATTAAACAAAAATTTATCACTAACAATATGTTTAGTTATTAAATTGGATAAAACTGAACTGATAGTTTTATTGTGGCAAAAAACATTAAACTAAAAGTATAACCGACAGTTATTTAAAGGAAAATTTCTCTTTAAGATTTTTTACATAATACGTTAAATAATCTGGTATTTTTAAATTCTTCCTGGTGATAATTAACGTAATCTATGGCAAACAAAACAATTTTATTTAATGCCTGCATATATAACAGTGAATTAACCCTGGCAGAAAAATGGTAGAAATTGATAATTAACTTTGGCTCTCCACTTCCATCAAAACCTTTTTTTAGAAAATAAAACCACCAAATTCCTTCATCATTTGGATTATCCCCCAGGCATTGTTTATCATCTTTTGGATAATATAAGTCAAGATCAGGATACATCTTATCGAAGGATTCTGCAGTTCCGCCAAGAATCAAAACGTCAGGATTAAGCGCAATTAGACCATTTTTTAAATTGTGATCGGCGAACTCATTATATCTCCTGTTTGAAGAGTCTGAAGTGCCATTTGATTTTTTTACGTTAATATAAGAAATTCTCTTATAAATTGACCGCTTCTCATTAAGATCTAATGAATCGATATTGTATTTTGAAACATTTTTTCCATTGATTGTATCAATTATAGCTTTGGAGAACAGTATAAAGTTATTATAAAAAGTTCCGTATTTCCCTTCCGATAACCACTTTTCACAGTCGTCATTGTACTCAGTCAAACTGATTTTCGGATCTGCTCCGTGTGGTTCTTTCAGAAGATAACAAATTCTGGCCTCATTGCAATTTTCTAGACTATCCCAGGTTTCTCTATCTGTATAACCGTCACGAATAATATCTTGATGAAATTCTGTTTTATATCTCTTCTCTTCAGACAGGAGATATTGATCATAATCTGAACTTGACATTAGAGCTCCTTATTTATATTGCCTTAGATACGTTAATTATAGATCTTACTATAGTGGTTTGACAGTCCATATTTTGGAACGCCTAATGCTTATAATTTATTAAACATCCAATAAATGTGTTTATAAAGACAATTAGTAATAGTCTTGTTTAAATTTTTGTTGAGGAAATAGGTTATGTCCGGCAAGAAACAAAATGAAATAAAACCAGTCGTAGCAAAAGACAAAGAAGATTTAATAAAGATTATTGAAGATACTATCAATAAAGATGGCAATTGTTCAGATCTGAATTTTATTGATGTTTCTTATCTTACTGATTTAAGTGGCTTATTTAGTGGCAATGTGACCAGAAAATTTAACGGTGATATTAGCAAGTGGAATGTATCTAATGTCACTAACATGAGTCATATGTTCGAAAAATCAAAGTTTAATGTCAACATCAGCAATTGGAATGTTTCTAATGTTTAAGATATGGAGTGTATGTTCGCAGAATCTAAGTTCAACGGAGACATAAGCAAGTGGGATGTTTCTAACGTTAGAAATATGTCTGATATGTTTTATAGCCCTACTATTTTTAATAGATCTAAGTTCAACGGAGATATCAGCAAGTGGGATGTTTCAAATGTTAAAAGTATGGCTGGTATGTTTTCTAATTCCAAGTTTACCGGAGACA
>CAMCHB010000213.1 GCA_945874585.1 uncultured Clostridium sp.
GGCAAAATATGGAGAACATGTAGATGACCATCAGTTGCAGTTATTGCATCAGTTTGATGATTTGCAACTAATCTGTGCATGTTATGACGTAGAACAGCTTGGGGAATGTTATAAGAATTTGCAAAATATGCATTTTCGCCCGTATGTTTCAAATACCAGTGTGGTTATTGCATCTATTGATGAATACCTGCAGAGTTTAGAATAAGTATGAAGAGAAGAGTGTATGAGTGATAAGGCAAAGCGTATTATTCGTAAATATTACGAATTTTTAGTTACAAAATTCAAAATATTACATGAACAGAAAATATTTGGCTATGAAAATGTGAAAGTAAAATACATGCTGAAAGAAGATGATGAAGCAGATGCTTTGATAATCGTATTTAGTGCATGTACCCGCAAAGGACTCAAAGCCAGATACAATTATGTGAAGACACTGGATGGAATACCATCAAATCGTCTGTATATTCTGGATGATTATGCAAAAGATCATAGGGGATCTTATTATATGGGAGAGAATTTTCAGTTCAATGAGGAAAAAGCAACCGATGCTTTGATTAAGAAAACAATTGCAGCCTTAAAGCCCAAAAAACTTATTTTCTGTGGATCAAGTAAAGGTGGCTATGCGGCATTAAATTTTGGTTTACAATATTGTGGGGCATATATGGTGATAGGAGCACCACAATATTATCTGACATCTTATTTGAAAGATTCTGAAAATTTTGCAGCGTTAGAACATATACTTGGAAAAGCAGATAAACAAAAAGAGGAAACTTTAGAGTATCGGCTTCAAAACAAAATTTACAATAATGAGAAGTGTTCGTCACAGCATATCTATGTGCACTATTCGAATCAGGAACATACTTATCAGGAGCATGTCGTACATATGTTAGAAGATATGAAAAAATGTAATTATCAAATCACGAATGATGTTGCAAGCTATACGAATCACGGTGATCTCAGTTACTATTTCCCGGATTTTTTAAGAAATACGATTGCAAAAATAGTAGAAAGCAGATAATGTGAGGCAAATTATTATGAATAAAGTCAGTGTGATTGTACCCGTTTATAATGCGCAGAATTTTTTGGAAAAGTGTATAGAATCTTTGACGCAACAAACCTTGAAGGAAATGGAATTGATCTTTGTGAATGATGGTTCAACGGATCAGTCATTACAGATTTTGGAGAAATATCAGAAGCGTTTTCCGAAAAAAGTGATGGTTTATTCTAAAGAGAATGGAGGACAGGCATCTGCCAGAAATCTTGGGATTGCAAAAAGTCGTGGAGAATATATTGGATTCATTGATGCAGATGATTATGTTGATACGCATATGTATGAAGCAATGTATAAGAAGGCGAAGAAAGAAAACAGTGACTATGTAGAATGCCAGTATCATTATTTACAGATCGATGCTAAGGGGCAGGAAAAAGAAATTCCGCAATATGGACATGTACGGGCGTATAACAGTGAGAAAGAGATGTTTATAGATCCGCTGGTGTCTCCATGGAACAAGCTGTACAGGGCATCCGTTTTAAAAGAGAATCAGTGTCAGTTTACAGAGGGTGTGATTTATGAGGATACTGCTTTTTATATAAAAGTAATTCCATATTTAAAGAAACGGAGTTTTTTGCCGGAGGCATATGTGTACCATTATCTTTGGCCGGGTTCCACCATGAATGATAAAAAATATGAGAGAGTCGGAAATATTTTTGTGGTTCTCGAAGATGTCATTAAGTATTACAAAGAGAATGGTTTTGAACATATATATGGAATGGAATTGGAATATTTTTGTGTCAAAATATTACTGTGCAGTTCTTTAAAAAGAATTGCACAGATAAACAATAAAAAAATACGAAACCAGCTTGTAAAAAGAACAAATCGGTTCATAAAAGAATATTTTCCGGAATACAGAAAGAATGCATATGTCCGAAAAGAACATACGGGTTTGTACATGCGTTGTATGAATGCCGTGACTATTTTCGCTGCGGTGTGTGTTTTCAGGTTAAGACATAAAAAATGATAGAAAAAGGAGTTATGCGTGTGAAATTTGTATTTTTGATACTTCATTATAAAAATGATGATGTGACAAAACAGTGCATCGAATCACTGATACAGTGCTTTGGAACCTTGCAAATGGAAATCATTGTAGTAGATAATGCTTCGGACAATGGCAGTTATGAGAAACTGCTGCAATGTTATGGGAATGCCTCGTATATTCATTTTTTACATAACAGGAAAAACCTTGGGTATGCAGCCGGTAATAACGTTGGTTTTCAGTATGCAAAGAAAGTGTTGAAGGCAGATTGGATTTGTCTTGTAAATAATGATGTGATATTTCAAGACGAAAAATGGATTGATAAAGTTAGAGAGCTGTATCAGAATACGCCGTATTATGTATTGGGACCTGATATTGTAACACCACAGGGACAGCATCAGAATCCTTTTCGGGAACATGTGGCAAGCAATGCATCTGTGTTAAAAAACTGGTTACATGATCTGTCTCTTATACACATCTCCGAGCCCACGAGACCGAGGCTGATCT
>CAMCHB010000214.1 GCA_945874585.1 uncultured Clostridium sp.
CATTTACGTGAGCCTGCAGGAAAACAGACTGTTGATTCGATTAAATTACAAATTTTGAAAATTATATATCTTTACAATGATTTTATTACAAGTGAAATATTAGTAAAAATATTAGACGCTAGTCCATATAAAAAAGTTTTCCCAATCGAATCCATACCAACAATGCTTAATGCATTGGAAAAAGAAGGCTTTCTAAAAACTTTGATTGACATTAATGAAAGAAACAAAAGTTATCGTGTGGATTCTGCTTATATTCCCGAATTAGATATTGCTGATCGGCTGGTAATTTCTAAATCTCTCTTAGCATATTACAAACAGAGTAAGGAGTTGTCCTATCATCATCTGTTGCAAGCATGGGAGTTTGCAATATTACTGAATGACCAAAAAAACAGTCAACAATTTGCCGTTTGCATTATAAAAAATGCTCTTCAAATGGGCTATGGCGTTAGTGAAGATATTATATCAGCAGCGTGCATGGTTAAGGACGATCAGACACAGTTACTTATTGCCGTTTTCTTTTTTTGTAATGCAAAATATAAGCGAGCTAAAAGCATATTGGACAAATTTATTTCGAATAATACAAATCGTGCTATAAAGGTAATATACGCAATCACTTTAAACCGATGCAGGGAGCATCAGTTGGCCGAAGAACACTTGAAGGATCTGATAGCTACATCCCATAATAATGATGAACTGGCAATATTAATTTCCTTTTTAATAAGCAATGATGTTCATAGTGGTAAATTGTCAGATGCTATAGAAGCATATCTGACTTTTGATAAACAATTAAAATCCAGCAAAAAATATCCATATTTTTTACGAAACGCAGCTACTATATTTGAACCATCAAAAGCTTATCAACTCCGGAATATGGCAAAATGCATGTTCGAAAAAGACGGCGATTTATTTGGGTATTACAGCACAATTATTAATTTGACCTCATATAATCTTAAAAATACCTCAATCTCTTATGCATTGAGTCAGACATTAATGGCATTTGAGGGATTGCAACAGTTTGGTGCAAGCCAGATTCATTTAGCAGCTAATAATCTTGGCATTTGTTATTTGATGGATGATAATTATATCGAAGCGATAAAGTATCTAACCTTGTCTATTGAAAGTGCAAAAACAATAATGCCAATTGGCTATGCCACATTTAATTTAGCGGCTATGTATATAAAAACTGGAGAAATTCAAACCGCTTATGAGTTAGTTGTTAATTTAAAACAGCGTGTACTTTCCTCTGGTTTACCAAGATTAAAGGGACGATATTATCTTTTTATGGCAGTTATAGAATACGTACTTGGTAATTATGAGGATTCTCAAAAGTTCAGTCAACTCGCAATAGCGGAAGCAGATTTTGCTCCAGGTACAAAACCATACAGTGTAGTATCGCTCCTCAGTGAAAATATCAAATCATCATGCCAATACAAACTCGAACAATGGGAGAAATTATATGCACCATGTTTTCTGGAATACTGGACAATTAATTCTATTGATATTTTAGCAGATGAGCTTTTGCCGCTTTAAACTGTTTCTAAGTATTTGTGTTACTAAATCAGCTTGCGATAATCCAACATTGTTTGCTGATATACAAAAAGCAGACTGTTGTCCAAGATTACAACATACATTAAATTCAATAAACTCGACTGTTTTGGATGTTACCATAAAATCAATTCTTGTATAGTCAATCGGCGTAATCAATTTTAAAAATGCGTCCGATTGACGTACAAGTTCAGCTTCGAGTCTTCTATCTAAATTAATTGTTCTAGTCAAACCAGAATCTAATTTTCTTTTCTGTCGGTAAGTAACCACGTTTCCTTTCAAAATAGACTTTTCTTTAACTGATGGCAAATGAATAACCTCAGAATTATTAAAATAAATCGGAACACTGTAAAATATTCCATCTACAAATCTTTCAACAATAACATCTATGTTGTATTGTTGTAATTCGATAATCTTTTTTCGGGCATCTTCCCAGTAATTAGCAATGGAACTTTCGTCAATATAAGCTGAAGATGCACCAAAACGTGGTTTTACAAAATAAGGACCAGCAAATGGTTCTTTCAATGAAACAGTATCATTAGTGTCGATAGTTATCCATTCTGGTGTGTTTAGACCTGCATATTTTGCAGCCATCTTGGCAAGATGTTTATCTTCTGCCAGTGCTCGTATATTAGGTCTAGCACCTAAATACGGAATGTTAAGGTATTCCAATAAAGCCGAAACAAATACTTCTGAGTTTCTATAGGGTGCACGGTTTAATAGTGTAAAAACATAATCATATGAACCAGATTTTTCAAAAAGGATATTAACATCATGGGAGCAAACTGTTTGAGGACAGATTCCTTTTAAAATTTGGTAAATATCATAGTGATATTGTGCGTATATCCCATCAGATTCTTCCGTTACTAACGGACAGTTCTCCCCTGCATTCGGGGCAAATTTTGCCAGAAATAAAACACGTAAATCCTTTTCTTGCATAGGTTTCTCCTCCGAGTTATGGATATTGCATTGAATTATCAGAAAACTATAGATA
>CAMCHB010000215.1 GCA_945874585.1 uncultured Clostridium sp.
TGTTGCCCAGGAACTTAAAAAGAAAGTTAAACTGAAGTGCTGCGGAATTTAGGATGAATACACCTTCCTCAACATGTTACTCCGTTTGATGAAAAATAAGCATTTTGAGGTCAGTAGATGAATTCTGCCCAAAGATTTTGTTCGTGCAACCGCCTATTTCATAGATCACATTCTTGTTACTTATGACATAACTACATAAAAATTGCTGCTCTATTTCTTCTGAAGAGTGAAAAATAAATCAATATAGTCGATCATGTGTTTTTTTAGGCTGCAATTCTCCCCAGTGCAGTCATTATCTCTTCAAGATGCCGGTGATGTGGTGAGAAACTTATTCTGATAAACGTTTTCTTTGTTTGTCAACAAGGCCAATCAACACTTGGTTTTCAGACAATCCCGTTTTTTTTGTTCCTATGAATTATATAGGTTAGTTAGCTATATACATGGCAGAATTAGTAGGTCCGTATGGATAATAGATAGCAATCCGTGTGGTGGTCGAAGGGTGGTCGAAATTTCAAGCAATCGACCACCACTTAAGGTTCTAAACTACTGCACGTTAGATGGTAGCGGTGGTTGAGTTGTCGAAATTTTCTGAAAACTAAAATAACTGAGGCTGATGTGGTCAAACTTTTAATATCTGCAAAAGAATAGATAAATAATCAAATTTTGATGTGGTTATTAAGAATAATGAAAAAATGCAGCCAGTAAAGGCTGCATTTTATTGGTTATTTTTTGCCAACAGTTAGTTATCTTGTTTTTTTTTTAGACGACTATATGTAATTAACCCCCGACTGCGGTTAATAACAAAATAGTGATGCAAATTTTATACAAGATTGAATGTTACTGTCAACAGATATTTTGTTCCCTATATCTTTTTAGAATGAAATGATGTTAAATTAGTTTTCCTTGATTGATATCAACTCTTATCTCATAAGTGTCGTCACCTTTGTAGAGGTCTTCGTATAAAACCTTAACTTTGTAAATCCAAATGCTTTCTGACTGTTTTGAACTGTAAGATACTGAGATTTTATCATTATCTGAAAGTGATAAACCTAGTTTGTCTATAATTTGCTGTTCGGTTATATTCCATTCGCAATTACCTGTTGCTATATTGTATTTTGATGGTAAAAATGTAGAAATTCCACATTCTTTTGAAACTCCTATGTAATTGAAAGGATATAATTTTGCAGAGTACTGATATTGCCCATCCATAGAATAACAATCATAATAACTATTATGATCAGACAATCTATTAACTATAATGTAATCTGGAGTCCATAGGGACATCTCACTGAAACGTTCTACTTCTACTGTTATTCCCGATGGGAAAAACTTTATATATTCAATATAATGGCCATTTTCATGGTAGGTATTATATTGTGTTGGGTTATACCATGAACGATAACGACAAACGCTTTTATTTCCTGATATAAATAATTCGGTAATGTAGAAATATGATAACGTATCAATAATGATTTCTTCCCCTTGCCTGTAACGAATCTCTTTCTGGTAATTCTCTTTATCTATCAAAGAGATAACCTTTGTAAAATTATAAGGCAGTTTTCCATCTATCAAGTAATTGATTCCTGTCCAGCACTTTTGGTCATAATGATAACCTTCTATCCATAATTTTCCATCTTTTAGTCCACTGAAAACTAATAAAGAGTCAGAAGTGTCACGGTTTATACAAACAATGTTTGTTCTTATTTTTTCTATAGTAGATGGCTGCCCTGTAATGAGCTCGTAGGCTCTTTCGGAATTTGTCCAGTCAAAACATTCCGCAACCGAGTATATGGGAGGGTTATCAGATGAACTGCATGACGCTAAAATTAACAAAAGTGAACTGCAGCAAAGTAATTTAAAATATTTCATGTTTATAATTCATTATATCTACCGACTCCCCCAAGCAGAAGGTTGTTTCTTTGTTATCTATCAAAAAAAGTGGCGTAGGAGTTCTGTACCGACCATCCTTCGTGTGTTGAGAAATTAGGAACCTTGGAACCCAAAAGATTTAAGTGCAGAAGACTATGCTATGAAGTATATATGGATAGCACAAGACGCATCACATCTTTACGAAAGGGCGCATTTGCGCTATGTATATACACACAAAGTATAGACGTCCTCCTTGTTACTTTCTGAAATTCTTTTGTATGTTACTAATTTTTAATACATCAGAAGAAAAACACAGTAAACGCCGTTTTCCTTTAAATAGAGTCCATCTGTAGATTCGCGCCAACAACTCATTGCTGGCAATCCACAAGAATCCATTGCAAAGGTAATGAAAAAAATCATATTATCAAACTTTTTTAGAGATAATTTCTTTAGTGCCCAAGGATTAGTTACAAAATGAAGGCTGATAATAAACGATAAAATATCAAGGACAAGCAACTGCTCAAAACATAGGGGGAAATACTATATTGTAGTATGTAAGCCATATGCCATTACTCCAAATTCTTGAAGCCCTTTTTCCATTCATACCTATTGTTATTGGTATTTTGAGGCTTAATGTTGAGTAATTCAAACTTTTTGTTTATCTTTG
>CAMCHB010000216.1 GCA_945874585.1 uncultured Clostridium sp.
TTTCTAACTGTTGTAAAAATCATTTTTATGCCGGCTCAAAAATGTCCTTACACATATTCAAAAGATGAAGGGCATAAATACAGGCTCTTGATGAAAAAATTATTTTTTTTTCCTGTCAAAAACACCCTTACATAATACGAAACGCTGAGAAGCATTTTTACAGCCCCCTGAGGAGATTTTTTTATTTTTTCGGTTAATTGAATACTTAAAAACAAAAAAACACTCACCTATTCACAGGTGAATGCCTTATCAAAATTTTATATTTTGTTGTCTGTGACACTTACTCAGAAACGCTTGCGTATCTGCTAAAATGTAATTGCCTGCACTTATATTTTCACGTGGGTATGGGGATGTAATTTCCATCAAGTCTGCTACTCGCAAGTAATACAAAATTGTCAAAATGACAATACTGTAATACACGGGTGGATCTTGCTCTTCTCTTTTAATATCAATATAATTCTATTTTTCGATAATCTATGACAGTGTTGCAGTTAAATGATATACTAATTCTAGTTTATAAATTCGGAGGTATATTATGTCGAACATTCAGATAACAGAAAATGAATCAGGGAAATATTCTCCTGAGTGGTTTTATAACGAATCTCAAACTCCAGAATGGATTTCATTTGCTCACAAGGCTGATGAACTACGAGAAAATTTTATAAATCTTTTTGGAATAGAACACTTAAAATCTCTTTCCGGAAAAGATTTGTTAACTTCTTTATTTTATAATGACGAAGGGAATAAAACCAATCTCTGCTATATGCTTGAAATGGACAAAGAAATTCGCGAAGTGTTTGGAAGTATTTCCGGCGGAGCAGCTTATAAATTTGGATTATTCTATCATAAGAAAAATCAAAGTTGGACCTGTGGCTCACCATTAAAGCCTGTGATTCTTACTGAAGATGAAGCAATACAAAAAGCAGATGAAATGCGCAACGACCTGGTTGAAGGTGCTGAAATAATATCTTCTTTTGGTCCTTTAGATTCTGAAGAAGATTACAAACAACTCTATATACAACTGGAACATATCCCAGGAATCAATATGGTATGGCGCATGAAATATTATCAAATGCTCTTTCCAACATTATTCGCTCCATTTTATGGTCAAGATATTCAGCTGAGAGTATTGCATTTCCTAAATCAAAAACCAAGTGATATTCCTTTCATTCGCATGGGCCAAATTTCATTATATGCCAGAAAATGCAATGTTCCAGGAGTCGTTTTTGCTCATATTTACGGAAAAAATGTAGGATATACTAATGACACTGATGATTCTGACACAAATACTCTTTCCGATAAAAAACATAAAACGCACTACTGGATGTATACCGTCTTTGATGATAAAAGTTGGAATGAATGCCAACAAAAAGGAATCATGGTTTTAGGTATGGACGATATCGGTGATTATTCCCAATTTGCTTCCAAAGAAGCTCTCCGTCAAGAACTAATAGATGTGTACGACAGTAGCACTTCACGAAAAAATCAGGCTTTGATGGCATGGAATTTTGTGAATACAGTATCAGTTAATGATGTGATTTTTGCGAAACGCAGCAACACTCTTGTTGGTAAAGGTATTGTCACTGGAGCTTATGTCTTTGATGATCTTCGGCAAGAATATAAAAATGTCCGCACTGTAAAGTGGCTTCAAGTTGGTGAATGGGAACATCCTGGTAATGCAGTAGCTAAACGCTTAACTGATATCACTCCATACACAGATTATATTGAAAAACTTACCGCCATCTTTGCTCCAGACGAATTGGATGATGTAGACACACAACCAGAAATAGACTATCCAACTTACTCTTCTGTAGATTTTCTCTCAGATGTGTATATGAATGAACAAGATTATAAAACACTGGTAAATGTTTTAAAAATGAAGAAAAATATTATTTTACAAGGCGCACCTGGCGTTGGAAAAACATTTACTGCCAAGAGACTTGCTTATTCCATTATCGGTGCAAAAAATCCTGACCGTGTTCAAATGATCCAGTTCCATCAGAGCTACTCATATGAAGATTTTATTGAAGGATACCGACCAACGGAAAATGGATTCACAATTAAAAAGGGCTCTTTTTACAAATTTTGCAAACTGGCTGAAGAAGATGATGAAAATGATTATTTCTTTATCATTGATGAAATCAATCGTGGGAATTTAAGTAAAATATTCGGTGAATTATTTATGCTGATTGAAAAAGATAAGCGTGGTATTGAACTGCAATTGTTATATTCTGATGAGAATTTCTCTGTACCTGCAAATGTATATATTATCGGTATGATGAATACTGCTGATCGCAGCCTTGCCATGTTAGATTATGCTTTAAGACGACGTTTTTCATTTTTTACTATGAAACCTGGATTTAATGCACCTGGTTTTCAAGCTTACCAAGATTCTCTAAAAAGTGATGACTTTAACAAATTAATTGCCTGTGTGAAACAGTTGAATTCCAAGATAGCAGAAGACATCTCACTGGGTGAAGGATTCTGTATTGGTCACAGTTATTTTTGTAGTCTAACACCAGAGACCTGTCTCT
>CAMCHB010000217.1 GCA_945874585.1 uncultured Clostridium sp.
CTGGTCGTATCACAGTAAGACATCGTGGTGGAGGCGCTAAGAGAAAATATCGTATCATTGATTTTGTAAGAAACAAGGATGGAGTAGAAGGAACAGTTGCTTCTATTGAATATGATCCAAATAGAACATCTAACATTGCTTTAATTAAATATGCTGATGGAGAAAAAAGATATATTCTTGCTCCAAAAGGTTTAAAAGTTGGAATGAAGATTGAAAGTGGAGAAAATGCTGATATTAAAGTTGGTAACTCACTTCCAATTGGAAATATTCCAGAAGGAACATTAGTTCATAATATTGAGTTAAAACCTGGTAAAGGTGGTCAAATTGCTCGTTCTGCTGGAAACAGTGCACAAATTTTAGGACGTGAAGGAAAATATACTTTAATCCGTTTATCTAGTGGAGAAGTTCGTAAAGTATTAAATACTTGCCGTGCTACAATTGGTGAAGTTGGTAATGAAGATCATGAATTAGTAAGCTTAGGTAAAGCTGGACGTAAAAGACATATGGGAATTCGTCCAACAGTACGTGGTTCTGTTATGAACCCTAATGATCACCCACATGGTGGAGGAGAAGGACGTGCTCCTATTGGTAGAAAAGCACCAGTTACTCCTTGGGGTAAACCTGCACTTGGTTTAAAAACTCGTGGAACGAAAAAAGCTTCAAATAAGCTAATTGTTCGCCGTCGTAAAAAATAAGAGAAAGGATTGAGATATAATGGCTAGAAGTTTGAAAAAAGGACCATTTGTTGACGCTCACTTAATGAAAAAAGTGGAAGAAGTTAATAAAAGTGGTAAAAAAGAAGTCATTAAGACTTGGTCACGCCGTTCAACGATTTATCCTGAATTTGTAGGACTTACATTTGGAGTTCACAATGGAAAAGAACACATTCCTGTTTATGTAACAGAAGATATGGTTGGACATAAATTAGGAGAATTTGCACTTACTCGTAAATTCGGTGGACATGGTGCTGACAAGAAATAATAAGTAACTGGAAGGAGGACTAAAATGGAAGCGAAAGCACTTGCTTATGGTGTAAGACTTACACCTCGTAAAGCTCGTTTAGTTATAGATTTAATTCGTGGAAAAAGTGTTGTGGAAGCAGATCAAATTTTATCTAATATGAATCGTGATGCTTCTAGAACAATTCATAAGGTTTTAACTTCCGCTGTAGCAAACGCAACAAATAATTTAAATTTAAATAAAGATAATTTATTTGTAAAAGAAGCTTTTGTAAACGAAGGAAAACCATTAAAAAGAATGCGTTGTGGGTCACGTGGTCATGCAGACCCAATTAAGAAAAGAACAAGTCACATTACAATTGTTGTAAGTGAGAGAAACTAATAAAGGAGGTAAACTGATGGGTCAAAAAGTTAGTCCAATTGGTCTTAGAATTGGAATCAATAAAGACTGGGAATCTAGATGGTTTGCTGATAGAAAAGATACAGCTAGATTCTTAGAAAATGACGTTAAGATTCGTAAGTTTTTAGAAAAGAAATTAAAAGACGCAGCAGTTTCAAGTATTCTTATTGAAAGAACCGCTAAAAAGACCGATGTTATTATCAACACTGCAAAACCAGGAGTTGTAATTGGTCATGGTGGAGATGAAATTGAAAAAATCAGAAAAGAACTATCTAAATTAGTAAATGAAGATGTTCAAATTTCTATTATGGAAGTTAAAAATCCTGATTTAGATGCTGCTTTGGTTGCAGAAAATATTGCACACCAAATCGAAAATCGTGTATCATTTAGAATTGCACAAAAGAAAGCAATTAGAAATACTATGAAGGCAGGAGCTAAAGGAATTAAAACTTCAGTATCTGGTCGTTTAGGTGGAGTTGATATGGCTCGTACTGAAGGATATACTGAAGGTATGATTCCACTTCATACTTTAAGAGCTGATGTTGATTATGCCATTAAAGAAGCAGATACAACATACGGAAAAATTGGTGTTAAAGTATGGATTTATAAAGGAGAAATCCTTCCTTCCAAGAAAAATAAGGGAGGTAATGAAAATGGCAGTCATTCCAAAAAGAACTAAATATCGTAGACCTCACCGTTTAAGATACGATGGTGTAGCTAAAGGTAATACTGAACTACACTTTGGTGAATATGGTTTAATGGCACTTGATGGTGCATGGGTAAGTCAACAACAAATCGAAGCTGCTCGTGTTGCCATGACTCGTTTTATGAAACGTGGAGGAAAAGTATGGATTAATATTTTCCCACACTTATCATTAACGAAAAAACCTCTTGAAACTCGTCAAGGTAAAGGTAAAGGAGACCCAGAAGTATGGGTAGCTGTTGTTAAAAAAGGAAAAATTATGTTCGAAGTTGGAGGAGTTGATGAAGCAACTGCACGTGAAGCTTTAAGACTTGCAATGCATAAACTTCCAATGAGATGTAAATTTGTTAAAAAAGAAAGTGGTGAAAAGTAATGAAAAATAGTGAAATCAGACAATTATCCAATGAAGAAATTATGAAAAAAATTGAAGAATGTAAAGAAGAACTATTTAATTTA
>CAMCHB010000218.1 GCA_945874585.1 uncultured Clostridium sp.
ATTTGATTTTTGAGTGACGCGCAGTTTGAAAGTTTTTCCTCAGGCTTTCTAAACGAAGTTTAGTAGGTGGAAAAATATTTTAGCAAGGAACGAAAAAATAAATATAATATTTTCTTAGCAATAAAAAACAGTGCACTTATGACAGTTGTGTATTCAAAAATATGTTATTGACATATTAGCTTACAATGAATAAAATTAGGGGAGAAGACATACTATAAAATGAAGCATAAAATAAATGAAAGAGAGGAAAATAATATGGGATTTATTAAAGCATTTACAGGAGCATTAAGTGGAACATTTGCAGATCAATGGAAAGACTTTTTTGTACCAAGAGCAGGAGTACCAGCAACAGCAGCAATATTTGGAGCAGAGAAAAAAGAAACTGACAATGGTAGAGGAGCAAATACAAAAGGATCTGAAAATATAATAACAAATGGAAGTAAAATAGTAGTTCCAGAAGGAACAGCATTAATTACATTACAAGATGGAGCAATAACAGGATGCATAACAGAGCCAGGAGGATTTATTTATTCATCTGATGATCAAAATTCAAAATCATTTTTAGGTGGAGATGGTTTCTTTTCATCAACTTTAAAAACATCTTGGGAAAGATTTAAATTCGGTGGAATACCTGCAAGTGAGCAAATAGCTATATATGTAAATTTAAAAGAAATACCAGGAAACAAATTTGGAACACAATCAGAAATATATTGGGATGACGCATTTTTAGGAACACAAGTTGGAGCAATAGCAAGAGGTACATATACAATGAAAATTATAGATCCAATATTATTTGTAAAATCATTTGTACCTTCTGAATATTTAAGACCAGGAGCAGAAGTATTTGATTTTGCTGATATGGATAATCCTGCAGGAGAACAATTATTTAATGAAGTTATAGGAAGCTTATCAGCAGCATTCTCAAATTATTCAAACGATCCAAGTAGAGGAAATCGTATGGCAAAAATACAAGGAGATCAAATTGGATTTGCTCAAAGCTTATCTCAAGCAGTTGAAGAAGGATATGGATGGAAATCTGGAAGAGGATTAGAAATTGTAAAAGTTGCAATAACAGCTATTGAGTATGACGAAGATACTAAGAAATTATTAAGTGATGTTAAGAAAGCTGATGCTTTGTCAGGTGCAAGAGGAAATTCATTTATGCAACAATCAGTAGCACGTGGATTCCAAGCAGCAGGTGAACAAGGCGGAGGATCTGGAATGGCATTTATGGGAATGGGAATAAACTCAGCAGGAGGAGCAATGGGGGCTTTCCAACAACCAGTACAACAACCTCAACAACCAGTTCAACCAGCACAATCACAAGAAGATCCATATGAAAGATTAGCTAAATTAAAGAAATTAGCAGATGATGGAGTTATAACTCAAGAGGAATTCGAAGCAGAGAAGAAAAAACTTTTGGGGGTTTAATATATGAACGAAGAAAAAGAAGCAACTGTAATTAAAACAGATGTCGGAGCAAAAGATGGTCAAACTAAGTGCCCTAAATGTGGTGCAACTGATATTTCATTAAATACTAAAAATGGAAAGCTAAGATGTAATTTTTGTAGATATGAATTTGAACCTGAAAAATTCGATGCAATGGAAACAGACATAAGCAACTTACAAGGAGAAGTTGTAGGTTCAGGAGCATCTGATATAATTGCAGACACAAATGATATGGTGACATTTAAGTGTAGTAGTTGTGGTGCAGAGGTTGTAGTTGACACAGCACAAGCAACTCAAGCTAGATGTCATTGGTGTAGAAACACATTATCTGTAAATCAACAAATTCCAAATGGAGCTGTACCAGATACTGTACTTCCATTTAAAATTTCTAAAAAGGAAGCTAAAGAATCAATTGAACAATTTGTAGGAAAAAGAAAATTCTATGCTCATCCTCAATTTAGAAGAGAATTTACAACAGAAAATGTAATGGGAGTATATTTACCATACATGATTGTTGATGCAAATGCACATGCAAACTTGCAAGGACAAGGAGAAGTAGAAACCAGAAGTTGGACAGAGAAAAATGGAGAGACATATAGAACATATTATGATGCAGATGTATATGACATTGAAAGAGATTTTGATTTAACAATTGAAGGTTTAACAGTTGAATCAAGTAAAGATAAACTTGATAGAAGCGGAAAAACGAAAACAAATAATATTATAAATTCAATTATGCCATTTGATACAGAAAACTGTGTAAAATGGGATTCAAATTACATAAAAGGATATACATCAGAAAAAAGAGATACAAATATTGATGAATTAAAAGAACTTGTTGAAGCACAATCAAAAGACATCGCAAGATTTGCAGCAAACAAAACAATTACAAAATATGATAGAGGTGTAAGATGGGATTCTGAGAGACTAGAAGTAAAAGGGCAACAATGGAAATCAGCATACTTACCAGTTTGGCTATATAGCTATCAAGAGAAAAAAGGTAATGAAAGTTTATTACATTATGTTGCTGTAAATGCCAGGACTAAAGAAACAATGGGAAGTGT
>CAMCHB010000219.1 GCA_945874585.1 uncultured Clostridium sp.
TTCTATTATTGTACCTGCTTATAACGCAGAAAGAACACTAAAAAAATCTATTGAAAATCTTTTAGGAAAAGAATCTTTAGAAATAATCATTATAGAAAATGGTTCAACTGATTATACGACTGCTGTTGCAGAAGAGATTGCAACAAGTAGCACAAATGTACATGTTATTCATTCTAAAAAAGGTGTTTCTAATGCACGTAATCTTGGCATCGATTATGCAAATGGTGATTATATAGCGTTTTTAGATGCAGATGATAAGTATGAGGATGAAGCATTACTGAAATTATATGAAAAAGCAAAAAATAATGAATTGGATATAGTGATGGGTGCATATAGTAGAGATTACCTCAATACTAATGAAGAATATTTTTACTTGAATAATGAAGAAAATTTTGAAGAAGAGAACAAGGGTTCTTTTATCAAAGATACATTGATCCCTGAAAAAGGTGTTGGCTTTGTATGGGGAAAAATTATTCGTACAAGTTTACTTAAAAGCAATAAGTTGTATTTTAATGCCGAATTATCATTTGCGGAAGATGCTGAAATGATGTTTAGGGTTGCAATGCATGCGAAGAAGATCAATTATACACCGGTAATTCTTTATCATTATTGGTTTAATCCAAGCTCAGCTGTGCGTAAATATAAGCCGAATCTAGATCAGCTTTATCTTAAAGCAATGCAAACAATGCTTGAGGATATGCGAGAAACAGGTACAACTGAACAATTTAAAAATGAATTTAGTACATTTGTTAATTATCATTTGTTAATTATTGCTGTTAACTGTTCATTTTCTCCATATAATGGAAGAAGATACAGTGAAAATAAAAAAGCTTTCAAGGAATTATGTAAAAATGATGTTTTTCATGAAGCTTTAAAACATCCAAATTATCGTAACTTATCAATGACAAGAGCTATTCCTTTATTCTTTGCTAAGCATCATATGTATTTTCTATTGAATTTAGTTGTATTATTTAGACATAAACAGTTCAAGAAAAGAAATGAGGTTAATGACTAATGAAAAGAGTATTAGTTTTTGGTATGACGGAAAATCCAGGTGGTATGGAAAGTGTAATCATGAATTACTATCGTCATATCGATCGAACAAAAGTACAATTTGAATTTTTATGTAATACTGAAATTGTCGCATACTCAGATGAAATTGAGAGTATGGGTGGTATTATTCATAGAATAACAGCACGTTCAGTGAATCCTAGAAAATATAAGAATGATTTAGTGGAATTTTTTGACAAGAACGCCTCTAAATACTGTGCATTATGGTTTAATACATGTTCATTAGCAAATATCGACTACTTAAAGTATGCAAAGAAGTATGGTATAAAGAAACGCATTATTCATTGTCATAATGCTGCAAATGGTGGAGATAGCTTCTTAAGAAGCACGCTTCATAAGCTACATAGAAAAGAACTCGTGAAGTATGCTACTGATTATTGGACGTGTAGTGAAGACGCAAATAAATGGTTTTTTGGAAAAGAAAAAGATGAATTACCAAATTACCGTCTTATTTATAATGCAATAGATTTAAATCAATTTGCACCTGACAATAACATACGAAAAGAATATCGAAATAAAATTGGTATTCAAGATGATGAAGTATTAATTGGTCATGATGGACGTTTACATTATCAAAAGAATCAAGAATATCTCATTAACGTGTTTGATAGACTTAATAAAAAATTTCCAGGGAAATATAAACTTTTATTAATTGGACAAGGCGATGATGAGGAAAAACTCAAAAAGCTTGTCAGTCAGAATCATTTAGAAGATAGAGTAATATTTCAGGGCTTAGTCAATAATATGAATGATTATTTACAAGCTATGGATATATTTGCGTTTCCTTCACGTTTTGAAGGCTTAAGTATTGCTTTATTGGAAGCACAAGCAAATGGATTACCATGTGTGATATCTGAAAAAATATCAAAAGCATCTAAAGTAAACAATAATGTTGTGATGCTTCCGATAACTGATCAAGCAATTGATTCTTGGGTTAATCAAATAGATCTTTACAGTAAAACTTCAAAATATGTTGATATAGATCATTTTGAAAAACAGCATTTTGATATCAATAATGAAGCAAAAATCTTGCAAGAGTTATTTTAAGGAGATTATGAAATGAAAAAGTATCAAATTTTTGAAACGCTAGATGGTGGCTACCATGCAGGTACAAAAGCAAATGGAGATATCTCAGTAATTGCTGAAAAGTTGGGATATGAAAAGGTTATTGTCCGACAAATTAGTCAGAAAGAAGGCGTTCTAGCTAAGGCACAACGACAAATCACATGGCGTAAAGATTTTCAGGCTGCTTATAATAAGATTGAAAATAATTCTATTGTCTTATTGCAACATCCATTCCATCATAATCAGTTAACAAGAGATAGGATTTTACAAAAATTGAAATCTGAAAAGCATGTTAAGTATATTTGCGTTGTGCATGATGTTGAGAAGTTAAGAGCTTTTAGATATAACGAATATTATAAAAATGAGTTT